>NZ_JARESU010000670.1:0-344 GCF_046027075.1 Paraburkholderia sp. RL18-085-BIA-A
GACAATCGATAAAAGCGGAGCCAACCTGGCAGCGCTTGAGGCTATCAACGCCGAACGCAAGACGCCCATCAAGATTCGACAGAACAAGTATCTGAACAATCTCATAGAACAGGATCATCGGGCGATCAAACGACGCACCCGACCCATGATGGGCTTCGGAAATTTCCGCTGCGCCCGCATCATCCTGGGCGGCATCGAGCTTGTGCACATGATCGCCAAAGGCCAGATGAAACATAACGGCGATCTCAAGCCGTCGGCCGCCCGTCAATTTTACTCGCTCGCAATGTAAGCAATCCTGTTCATATCGACTCCCGCTTTCTCCCGCTCCTTAATGCGACACAACC
>NZ_JARESU010000671.1:0-344 GCF_046027075.1 Paraburkholderia sp. RL18-085-BIA-A
CAGCGCTTGCGAGAACAGCTTCAGATCACGGCACAGCGTGACGAAGCGCCGACATACGTTGCGGATGCCTGCGCCGTTGTCACGACGGAACTCAGCAATGGTCTTGAAGTCCGGCGCGAGGCGACCCGTGAGGCACACCAATTCAACATTGCGTTGGCACTCCCGTTCCAGGCGACGACTCGATTGAACCCGGTTCAGGTAGCCGTAGATATAGATCTTCAGCAGCACGCCCGGATGATAGGACGGGCGACCAGTAGTCGACGGCATCGCGCCATCGAAGCCCAGTGATGCAAGATCAAGTTCCTCAACAAACGCCTCGATGATTCTGACCGGATTGTCTTCGG
>NZ_JARESU010000672.1:0-342 GCF_046027075.1 Paraburkholderia sp. RL18-085-BIA-A
GGTCATGCGTTGGGTGAAGCGTTTTACACCGGAGTTCGTGAAGCGCTGGAATCGCTTTGCCATACCCGCAGGGCGGTCATGGCGCGTTGACGAGACCTATCTGAAGATTCGCGGCAAATGGGTTTATCTGTACCGGGCGGTGGATCGGGCTGGCCAGACGGAGGACTTCACGCTCAGGGCAAAGCGCGACGTGGCTGCGGCAAAAGCCTTTTTTAGCAAGGCCATCCAGCATCAGGGCCAGCCACCGGAGACGATCACGCTCGATGGGTATGCCGCCTCACACCGGGTGGTACGTGAGATGAAAGCCGATGGTCTGCTGCCTGCAGACACGAAGGGTCGGTG
>NZ_JARESU010000673.1:0-342 GCF_046027075.1 Paraburkholderia sp. RL18-085-BIA-A
CATCATGCGTTGGGTGAACCGTTTTACACCGGAGTTCGTGAAGTGCTGGAATCGCTTTGCCATACCGGCAGGGCGGTCATGGCGCGTTGACGAGACCTATCTGACGATTCGTGGCAAATGGGTTTATCTGTACCGGGCGGTGGATCGGGCTGGCCAGACGGTGGACTTCACGCTCAGGGCAAAGCGCGACGTGGCTGCGGCAAAAGCGATTTTTAGCAAGGCCATCCAACATCAGGGCCAGCCACCGGAGACGATCACGCTCGATGGGTATGCCGCCTCACACCGGGCGGAACGTGAGATGAAAGCCGATGGTCTGCTGCCTGCAGACACGAAGGTTCGGTC
>NZ_JARESU010000674.1:0-340 GCF_046027075.1 Paraburkholderia sp. RL18-085-BIA-A
GCGAAAACAGAGTACTTTTGCGTTTCCACACGGCCTAGGTCGACTGCAGCCGATCGCGCAACGCGAACGCAAATCCAAAAGGCTCCTCGATGTTCGCCCGCACGGTGGACGTGTGCGCCATTCTCAAGTTGTTGACTCGCTCCAACCGTTGACCGCGCCTCCGAATGGCTCTCTGAAGTTCATCTCCCGTAAAGACTCACCCTGGAGATGTGTCAATCATAAACATGCAACTAACCGTCCGGTCGGCCTACGTCCCGGTCAACCGCAAACCTCGTCTCCAATCAGGCAGGATCTACACCGCTAGTTGTCTAAGCGCCGGATGTCGCAGCGGACCGGCATC
>NZ_JARESU010000675.1:0-339 GCF_046027075.1 Paraburkholderia sp. RL18-085-BIA-A
CTGCGTGTCGGCGATATGGAGATCGACCTCCTCAGGCGCCGTGTGCGGCGCGGTGACGTCCGCATCGACCTGACTGCGCAGGAATTCACGCTTGTGAAACTCCTCGCCGAAAGGCAGGGTGAAGTGGTCACGCGTTCAGTCGTCACGTCACACGTCTGGGACATGAACTTCGACAGCGATACGAACGTCGTTGAAGTGGCTGTCAGGCGTCTGCGCGCAAAGATCGACAATCCATTCGAGAAGAAACTGCTCCATACGGTCCGTGGCATGGGCTATGTGATGGAAGAGCGGCCATGATTGCCGCGGACGGAGCGTACTCGCTTCTCAGGCGTCTGAGTC
>NZ_JARESU010000676.1:0-339 GCF_046027075.1 Paraburkholderia sp. RL18-085-BIA-A
CAGCCTGCTGTCCCGAAGGGAGCGATACGGGGTTTCCACGTTCCGCTTATGGAAGTACGTCGGGTTAGGTGCCTGCTCTGGGCCGGGAGGTATGCGGGTCACGAACGCGTAATCGAAAGACGCTGTTCCCACCTCCAGTACCGTTTTGGTTCGAGCGCAATAGCCATTTCCGCTCGTTCAACGTAACGACCCTACTGCAGATTCAAATGTTTTCACCATACCGACTATCTGGCACTCATCCGGCGTATGGCTGCCAGAAGGGTACGCCTCTCGCGATTGATACCCCGCGCCTTGCGGCGCTTCGTTACGTTGTCAGAGCCGCTCTTGATTCAGGCCCCT
>NZ_JARESU010000677.1:0-339 GCF_046027075.1 Paraburkholderia sp. RL18-085-BIA-A
GTGCTGCGTGCGGGTGCCGACGCCTGTCTGTCGTACCCGTGGTCGTTCATCGAAATCCACGAGCGGATGCTGGCGTTGTATCGTTCTTCATCGAAGGCGGCGAACGAAACCGTCACGGCGCCCGCACTCCTGACGCTCGACGCGGCAACGCGGGAACTGGTCGACGCCAATGTCCGTCTTCCGCTGACGAAGCGTGAATACCAACTTCTCGAATGTCTGCTGCGCCAGCCGAACATGCCAGTGCCGCGCGATCAGTTGATCCGGTATGCGTGGTCAGAAAAGGAAGATGTCGATCCCGCAAGCGTCAATCTGGTGGTTTCGCGTCTGCGCAGGAAACTG
>NZ_JARESU010000678.1:0-338 GCF_046027075.1 Paraburkholderia sp. RL18-085-BIA-A
AGTGTTTGGTCACGCAGTCGCCGGTTCGTGTTTGAAGGCTTCGCCGTACTTGAGCGTCGCCCAGGCCAGGCGCGCATTCTTGGCGGCGATTGCGACAGCTGTGCGCCAGTAACCGCGACGCTCGACGAGATTTCTCACCCAGCGGCTAAAACGGTCCTGCTTGTCGCCCAGACTCGCCATCACAGAGCGAGCTCCGAGTACCAGCAGATTGCGTAGGTAAGCGTCTCCCGTCTTCGTGATGGTGCCCAGCCGTTCTTTACCTCCGCTGCTGTACTGGCTTGGCGTGAGGCCTATCCACGCGGCCACCTGACGACCGTTTCTGAAGTCGTGTCCGGCGC
>NZ_JARESU010000679.1:0-335 GCF_046027075.1 Paraburkholderia sp. RL18-085-BIA-A
GGTCAGACGCACCGTAGGCACTGGCGCTGTACCTCGCCCATCGAACCGACAGGAGGACTGATGGTCACCGCGATAAGACCGCTCTTTGCAAAAAACATCAGCTCGATCGATAGCAATGAGGAGGACGCGATCTTTGTTGTGGATCCTGAGCTCGGCGGGCTGGGCAGGATCGATGTCCGCACGGGCCTCTTTCAATGCCTGCTCAATTTCAAGCATTTCAATGAGTTCGAGAGAGCGGCGGCACTATGCATGCGGCCAGACGGTACGATCCACTATTGCCGTTCCAATCTGATCCATACAGTCAGCATAGAAAACGGCTCGGTACATGCCGCAAC
>NZ_JARESU010000068.1:0-46148 GCF_046027075.1 Paraburkholderia sp. RL18-085-BIA-A
CGATCAATAAGAAAAGGCAAGTCGTGCTTCGCACGACGCGCTCTACCTCACCGCCCTGAAGGACGGTGCTTCACGCGCACACTGGTGAAAGAGCGCGAGCCGCTCGTGCGGCGAGCGCCCGGCGACCATCTGCTTGAAGCCTGAAAACAGTGCGTCGAGCGACACGACCACGCTATCCACCGGGAAGTTGCTCGCGAACATGCAACGTTCGACACCGAAGATAGCCAGCGCATCGCGCACGACTGGCCCGTTGCGTTCCACGCTCCAGCGTACACCCGGCTCGCCGATTCCGGATATTTTCAAATGCACGTTGGGGCACCCGGCCAGCATCGCCAGCGCGTCGCGCCATCCTCGCAAACCTTCGTCGCTGCGATCGGCGGGCAAGCCGGTATGGTTGACGATCATCGTAACGCCGGGAAAATCGCGCGCCAGTTCTGCGGCTTCGGCAAAGTGCCACCACGGCGTCTGCAACTCGAACATCAGATCCGTTTGCGCAAGCAACGCATAGCCTTCGCGCCAGCGGTCGCAACGCATCGAACCCGGCGCTGCGAACGACGCCCTATGCGCTTCGCGCGGCACCGCCTTCGGCTTGTGGCGAACGCTGCGCACGAGCGGCATCGAGCAGAACTCGCGCAACACGAGCGCCACGTCCGCGCGGTCGAGCCAGATCTGGCCGACGACGGCATTCGGGAAACCACAACGTTCATGCAGCGCCGTGGCCCAGCGCGCTTCGCCGGTGGGATCGCGGGCGTCCCACTCGCCTTCCATCATCACGGTGCCGACCACCTTGTGAGGCGCTGCCAGTGCGAAGTAGTCGTCCGGCAGGAAGTCGCGGCAGATCGCTTCGTAGTCGCCATAGCGGAACGCAATGCGCGGCCGGTCGCATAGCCACGGATGATAGTTATGCGTCAGGTCCCAGAAGTGATGATGCGCGTCGACGATCGGCAGCTCGGCGTCGTCACCGCTTGCGAGGAAACGCTCGCGCATCGTGTCGATGGCGCCATTCGTGCACTCGTTCATGCGTTCAGCCCATGCGGTCCATCGCCATCCGCGTGACGATGTCGAACGCCTTCTGGGTCGCGCCGACGTCGGCCTTGCCGCGCCCGTGGATGTCGAATGCGGTGCCGTGCGCGGGCGTCGCGATCGGGATCGGCAAGCCGCCGTGCACGGTGACGCCGCGCCAGAAACCCATCAGCTTCATCGCGATCTGGCCTTGATCGTGATACATCGTGACCACGCCGTCGAACGCCTTCTGGTCGCGCGCGCGCACGAAGATCGTGTCGGCGGGGAACGGTCCCTGCGCGTCGTAGCCGAGCTTGCGCGCCGCTTCGACAGCGGGCGCGATCACGTCGATCTCTTCGCGCCCGAACGCACCATTGTCGCCGTTGTGCGGATTGAACCCGCACACCGCGATGCGCGGCGCCGGGTTGCCGGCACGCTTCAGGCCATCGTGAATCAGTTGCACCGCGCCGACGATCCGCTGCTCCGACAGCTTCTCACTGACATCCTTCAGCGCGATATGCGACGTGACGCGCGAGGTCCACAGTTCGTCGAGCACGTTGAACTCGCAGAAGCTGCCCGTGTAGCCGAGTTGCCGGGCAAACCATTCCATTTCGTCGCCGGGTTCCATGCCGGCCATATGCAGCGAGGTCTTGTTGACCGGCGCAAAAAGCATCCCTTGCGTGACGTTGTTTTGCGTGAGCGTGAGAGCTTCTTTGAACGCCTCCAGGCTATAGCGCCCGCCGCGCTCGGTAGACACCGCGCGCTCATAAGGCTGATCATCGGGCAAGCGGAAATCGATCAGCGACGGCACCCCCGCTTGCCGGAATGCGGCGTCCGCATCGTCGACGACCTGGTACTCGAAGCGCTGATCTGCGATCTCCATCCCGGCCTCCAGCTCGCGCCGGTCGCCGATGATCAGAAGCTCGGCGCGCGCGCGATTGTCGGCCTGCGCGAGCAAACGCGCGATCAGTTCGGGACCGATGCCAGCCGGGTCGCCGAGCAGCGCTGCAATGCGTGGTTTCATGTTGCTAATCCTGTTCCTGTTGTCAGCCAATGCTTCAGGCAATGCGAATTCAAAAGGTGCGGCGCAGATCGATCGCGATCGAGCCGATGATATAAACGAGCGCGCACGCGCCGTAAAAATGCAGGACTACATCGAACGAGCCGGTGCGTTGCAGCACGAAGCCCGTAATCAGCGGAATCGAAATACCGCCGACGCTGCCCGCGCAATTCATCAGCGCGCCGAGCAGTCCGACACGGCGCGGCGGCGCGAGGAGGGACGGCAGACTCCAGTAGAGGCTGCCCCACATCAGGAAGAATGCCGCGACACACAGCACGGCCACCGCCTCGACCGCCGACGAGATCTCCGGCAACGCGGCCAGCACGGCGAGCGTCGTCAGACCGGACACGAAGATCATCCCCTTCACGACCTTGCCGCGCGGCCAGCCGCGATGGCACAACGCGTCGCACAGAAAGCCCCCCGCCAGCGAGCCGAGCGAGCCGCACAGAAATATGAAGAACGTCGACGTGCCGATCTGCTGCAAGCTCAAACCGCGCGCCTGCGTCAGATAGCTCGGGCCCCACGTGAGCAGGCCGAAGAAGATCATCGCCCAGCTCATGCGGCCGACGCACATCGCGAGCGTCGAGCGCAGCGGCAGCTTCGCGTCGGTCCCGCCCTGCAACGCGGCGCCCGCGAGCGGCGCGCCGCTCTCGCGGATATGCCGCAGCTCCGCCGCATTCACGCCCGGATGCCGCGCGGGATTGTCGGTCGACCAGATTGATCAGCGTGATCAGGAACACCACACCGAAAATCCGCCAGCGCACACTGCTCGCCCGCTGCGCAAGAGCGTGGTCGAGCGTGGGGTCGAGCGCCGCATTGCGCGGCGGCTCGCGTGCTTCGAGATGGGTCTGCATGGCTGTCTCCTGCCTGTCGTCGGGCGTCGGCCCGGGCGGCGACACGTGTTACCCGATGATGTTGAAATCGGCGAGATGCTTGTCGCTCAACGTGATGCCGAGGCCCGGCGTGTCGTCGGAAAGCTGCAGGTAGCCCTTCTCCGGACGCGGCTCGCCTTCGAAGATGTAATAGAACAGTTCGTTGCCCACTTCCACGTCGAACACCGGGAAGAACTCGGACATCGGGCTCGCGGTGCTCGCCATCGTCAGATGGTAGTTGTGCATCTGTCCCGCGTGCGGAATCACCGGCACCGACCACGCTTCGGCCATCGCGTTGATCTTGCGCGCCGCCGTGATGCCGCCGACCCGGTTCGTGTCGTACTGGATCACGTCGACCGCCCGGCGTTCGAGCAGATCCTTGAAGCCGTAGCTGGTGAACTCATGCTCGCCGCCCGAGACGGGAATGATGTTCATCTTCTTCAATTCCTGATAACCCTCGACGTCGTCGCCGATCACCGGTTCTTCGATCCAGCGCGGATTGAATTCGGCCAGACGCGGCAGCATCCGGCGCGCGTATTCGAGCGTCCAGCCCATGTAGCATTCGAGCATGATGTCGACCTCGTCACCGACCAGCTCGCGCAACAGGCGAACCTGTTCGAGATTCTTCGCCATGCCCTTCGGGCCATCCTTCGGGCCGTAGCCGAAGCGCATCTTCATCGCGGTGAAGCCGTCTTCCAGGTAGCCCTGCGCCTCGCCGAGGAACGCGTCGCGGTCGTCGTTGTTGTAGAGCTTCGATGCGTAGCACCAGATCTTTTCCTTCGTGCGCCCGCCGAGCAGCTTGAACACCGGCTTCTTCACCGCCTTGCCCATGATGTCCCACAGCGCGATGTCGAGCGCGGAGATCGCCGCCATGCCGATGCCTTTGCGACCCCACGCGAGCGTGCGGCGATACATCTTCTGCCAGATGTATTCGTTGTCGAACGGGTCTTCACCGATTGCGATCGGCGCGAGGTATTCGTCGATGATCTGCTTGGCGATACGCGGCGCAAGCGCGCAATTGCCGATGCCGATCGTGCCGTCGTCGCATTCGATTTCCACCACCAGCCAGCCGTGGAAACGGAACGAGCCCATCGCATCGCCGCGCTCGTAAAGAATGTCCACCGCGTTCGTGCAGAAATGTGCCTGCGGCGGCACGACCTTGCCTTTCCATTCAAAGACGCGCGTGCGGATGTGCTTGATTTTCATGGTCGATGATTCCTTGAAACAGAGTTAGTGGCCCGGGCGTTCGCCGAGCGGGACGGGACGATGAGAGACAGATGAGGATGAGTGCGCAGCGCGCCGGAACGTGAGCAGCAACGCCGCGCCGATCAGACCGACCGCCGACAGCGACAGCATTCCCGCTTGCGGCGAGCCGGTCAGATGCTCGGCCAGGCCCTTCAGATTGGGCGCGACGAAGCCGCCGAGATTGCCGATCGAATTGATCAGCGCGATGCCGCCCGCGGCTGCGGCGCCGCCGAGATAGCCGGTCGGCAGCGTCCAGAAGAGCGGCTGCACGGAGACGAAGCCGATCGCGGCGACGCAGAATGCGGCGAGCGCCAGCGTGACCGATGAGGTGAGCGCGCTTGCAGCGATGCCGAGCGCCGCGAGCGCGAGCATCGCCGCCGCCCATGTCCGATGATGGCCATGGCGATCGGCAAAGCGGGTCACGCAGAAGGTGCCGATAATTGCCGCGATCCACGGAATGGCGGTCAGCAAGCCGACCTTTGTGCCGACGTGGCCGCCCGTGAGTCCGGCAATACGAGTCGGCAGATAGAACACCACACCGTACACGCTCATCTGAACCGCGAAGTAGATCAATGCGCAGAACAGCACGCGCGAGTCGCGCAATGCAGCCAGCACCGAGGCGGGACCATGCGCGAGCTTGCGTTCGTCCTCTTCACGCAATGCGCGGTCCAGCGCTTCACGCTGCGTGGCGTCTAGCCAGGCGGCCTTGGCGGGCCGGTCGGTCAGATAAAAGTACGCGACGACGCCCACAACCGACGCCGCGAGACCTTCGACGACGAACAGCCATTGCCACGGCTGCATGCCGAACGGGTTGCCCGTGTCGAGCAGCACACCCGAGACCGGGCTGCCGAGCAGCAGCGCGAGCGGGAAGCCGAAATAGAACACACCCATGGTCTGCGAGCGCGCCTTGGCCGGAAACCAGTTGGACAGGAACAAAATGATGCCAGGAAAGAAACCCGCTTCGGCAATGCCGAGCAGCGTGCGCAGAAGGTAGAAGCTCGTTGCGTCGTGGACCAGTGCGGTACACGCGGACACGATGCCCCACGTGACCATGATGCGGCTCATCCACACCCGCGCGCCGAAGCGGTACATCAGCAGATTGCTCGGCACTTCGAATGCGGCATAGCCGACGAAGAAGATGCCCGCGCCGAACGCGAACGCCGCGTCGCTCAAGCCCGTGTCGGCTTGCAGCACGTTCTTCGCAAAGCCGACGTTCGCGCGGTCGATGAACGCCAGCACGTACATCAGGACAAGAAAGGGCAACAGTCTGGTGCGCGCTTTGGCAATCGCGCTGTCTAGCGCCGCGCCGGCGGTCGTCGTCATGCTTCGTCTCCTGGATTTTTTAATCGACCCGCGGGAAAGTGCGATCCGCCAGTCGTTCGATAGCCGCTAGTGTGCGAAACTATCCAATAACTGACCACTGAATAAATCGAATCAGCTTATTCCCTGGAGTTATCGCTCACATGATCGCGCCCGCTTCCGCCATTCGCAAACGCCTGCGTCTGCGCCATCTGCAACTGATGGTCGCGCTCTCGGAGACCGAATCATTGCGCCGCGCCGCCGACGACATGGCGATGACCCAGCCTGCTGCCACCAAGGCCTTACAGGAACTCGAAGACGCGATCGGTGTATCGCTGTTCGTGCGGCACGCGCGCGGCATGGAGCCGACCGTGTTCGGCGAGGCCGTGATGCGCTATGCGCGCGTGGTGTTCGAAGATCTCGACGAGTTGCGTGAAGAACTGGCCGGCATCGAGGCCGGCGACATCGGCAAGGTGCGCATCGGCGCGGTGATGGCGCCCTCGCCCGAATTGCTCACGCACACCATCGTCAAGTTGAAGGAAGCGCATCCGCGCCTGCAGATGGCCGTGACGATCGACACCAGCGACGTGCTCGTGCAATCGTTGCAGCAGGACCAGCTGGATATCGTGATCGGCCGGATTCCGGATGGCTTTCCGGCGCTCGACCTGAGCTTCGAGACCTTGTCGGAAGAAGCGTTGTCGATCGTCGTGCGCCCGGATCATCCGGCCGCGCGGGCCGACGCGCGGCCGAAGCTGGCGGAGCTTGCGCTCTATCCGTGGATCATTCAACCGCATCCGAGTCCGATGCGCCAGGTCATCGACCAGACCTTCCGCGAGTCGCGGGTCGCGCCGCCGGTCAGCACCGTCGAGACGTCGTCGATCCTGACCACGTTGTCCTTGCTGCGCGACTCGGACATGCTCGCGGTGTTGCCTAGTTCGGTCGCGCAGTACTACGTCGCGCTCGAGGCGATTGCCGCCGTGTCCACGCCGCTGCGCGGACGGCTCGCGCCCTATGGGTTGATTCTGCGCAAGAACCGGCGCATCAGGCCGGCCACGCAATTGGTGATCGATTCGATTCGCGCGGCGTAAGCCGCGCGTCGGCAAGTTCGATGAGTGGCGCCGTCGAATGAAACAGCCGGGGGGCGAGCGGCTTCAACGGGCTGAACGCTCGGCGAACTCAAGCTCGCCGCCTGTGCCGACATCCGCCGACGCGACCGCAACGTCGAGCGGAATATCCGGCCGCATGAAGAAGGTCGCGACGATACCCACTGCGAGCAGCCCGAGCGAACCCGCGAACGGTAGCGTCCAGCTTCCGGTGCGATCGACCACGAGGCCGAACACGATCGGCGTGAAAATCCCAGCCACCGCCGAACCCGCGTTCACCAGCCCGCTCGCCACGCCCACGTGCTTTGGCGTGATGTCCATCGGCACGGCCCAGATCGGTCCGATCGTCATTTCGAGGAAGAAGAACGACAGGCTCATGCATGCCGCCATCACCGGCAACGACTTCACGACCATCACGGGAGCAAGGAACACCAGCGCGCCGAGAAAGGCCCCGATGATCACGTTGCGCCGCGCCGCCACGACATTGCGGGTGCGCTTGAGCACGCGGTCGCTGAGCACGCCGCCCGCCGTATTGCCGACCACGCCGGACAGAAACACGCCGGCCGAAAACATCGCCGAGCTTTTCAGGTCGAGACCGCGTCCATGCATGAAGAAGGTTGGCAGCCAGGTGAAGAACAGCCAGCCGGTCCATCCATAGCAGAAGTACACGAGCATGGTCGGCCCGATGCGCTTGAGCAGACGCCGCCATGGTGTCGGCTCGCGCGTTTTCTCGACCATCACCTTGCCGGCCGGCGGCAACTCCGCTTCTTCCTGCGCGGTCATATGGCGATGCTTGCGCGGGTTGTCGGTGAAATACCATGCGTAGACCACGACCCACACGAACGTCAACGCGCCGACCACGAGGAACGACGCCCGCCACGACGAATACGCGACCAGCAACGCGACGAACGGCGGCGTGATGGCATTGCCGAGCCGCGAGAACGAATGCGTGAGCCCTTGCACGAAGCCGCGCTTGCTGGACGGAAACCAGTTGGTCAACGCGCGGGCCTGAGCCGGCAAAGCCGCCCCTTCGCCGATGCCGAGCAGCATGCGCGCGCAGAACAGCGACACGATGCCGCCCGCGAGACCGGTGGCGACCGTCGCGACGATCCAGATGCTTGCGCAGGTGACCAGCGTGAGCTTCGCGCCGAACCGGTCGCTGACCCAGCCGCCGATCACCTGGCAGATGGCGTACGTATACGCGAAGGCCGCGAACACGAGACCCACGTTGGTGTTGGTGAGATGCAGGTCGTCGCGGATCAGACCGGCCGCGGCCGACAGGTTGACGCGATCGAGATACATGATGAACGACATCGCGCACATGATCGCGAGAATCGTCCGGCTGACTTTGGGTCGCTGAAACATTGTCTCCTCCGTATTTTCGCCTCGCGACCCATCTGACTCGGGCGCAGGCTGGCTGATGCGTCCAGCCCTGCCCAGGCGAACGCGGCGCTCAGTTTTGTGCCGACATTATCTGGACCCCGGCGATAATTGACCAATGAATTGTTTCGATACTGCGATCACTGGTGGTTATCGCTGCGCGGGCAATCGGCTATCCTTTTCTTTCTGGAGACCAGGAACACCGATATGAACCTCAGGGCCCTACAGTGCTTCGTGATTCTCGCGGAGGAACTCAATTTCAGCCGCGCCGCCGAGCGCCTGCATATCGCGCAACCCGCGCTGAGCCAGCAGATCCGTTCACTCGAAGAGCGGCTCGGCACGCAGCTGGTCGACCGGGCGAGACGCCCACTGATCCTCACCGAAGCCGGCCACTACCTGTGCACCGAAGCGCGCCAGATACTCAACTCACTGGACCAGGCGACCCTCGCCGCGCAGGAAATCGGCGTCGGCCGGCGGGGCTGGCTCAGCATCGGCTTCACGCGTTCGTCGATGTACAGCGTGTTGCCGCCCGCGCTCAAGGCGTTTCATAAGGCATTCCCGCAGGTCGAACTCAAGCTCTTCGAGATGCTCACCGAGGAGCAAACCGATGCGCTGCGCGACATGCGCATTCACATCGGCATCGGCAGGCAGCCGTTGACGGTGGAAGGCTGCACGTCCTATTCATTGCTGCGCGAGCGCGTCATGGTCGCGCTCGAAGCCGGCCATCCGCTGGCGGCGCGCAAAAGCGTGAAAATCGCCGATCTCGCCGAGATTCCATTGATTCTGTATCCTAAGCATCAGAACGCGCAGTTCAAACGTTCGGTGCAGTCGCTCTATCGCGATGCGGGTGTCACGCCGTTCGTCGCGCACGAAGCTTACGAAATCCAGACAGCGATCGCGCTGGTGGCGGCGGGCCTCGGCGTGACGTTCATCGGCGAATCGGTGGCGCGGCACGGGCGCACCGACGTCGTGTTCCGCCATCTGACAGGCCCAGGCTCGTCGTACCGCTCAACGCTCGCGGCCACGTTCCGCACCGATGACGCGTCACCGCATCTGCGAGCCTTTCTTGCATGCCTGCCCGCGCCGCTCAAAGACGCCACACTATAAGCAAAAAACTATACAAGCATAAGCAAGCGGTCTTGGACTCCTCGTGCGCACGTTCTTATCATTGAGACGCTTACACGATAAAACGCAGCGGCGGCTACGGTCGCCGCTGCATGGCAGGAGACAGCATGACCGCATTCAACGAAGCCGCAACCATGCGAAAAGTATACGGGCGCCTGATCCCGTTGCTGTTCGCAATGATGTTCATCAACTACCTCGACCGGATCAATATCGGTTTCGCCGCGCTCGACATGAACAAGCAGTTGGGCTTCAGCCCAGCGGTGTTCGGGTTTGCCGGCAGCATCTTCTTCGTCGGCTACATGCTGCTGGAAATACCCAGCAATCTGCTGTTGCATCGCGTCGGCGCACGTGTCTGGATCGCGCGCATTCTGCTGACGTGGGGCGCGGTCGCCGCGGCCACCGCGTTCGTGTTCAACGATACGAGCTTCTATGTGCTGCGCTTTCTGCTCGGCGTGATGGAAGCGGGCTTTCTGCCTGGTATCGCGGTCTATCTGACCAAATGGTTTCCGGTCCGCTATCGGGCACGGGCGGTCGGCGGCTACATCGTCGCAGGCTCGTTTTCCGCCGTGCTGGGCGGCCCGATCTCCACCGCGCTGATGACCTACGCGAACGGCATCTTCGGTCTGCAAGGCTGGCAGTGGATGTTCATTCTCGAGGGCATTCCCGCGATGCTGCTCGGCCTGCTGACGCTGCGCATCATGACCGAACGCCCGGCCGACGCGAACTGGCTCTCCGACGATGAAAAGCACTGGCTCGAATCGACGCTCGCCGCCGAGCGCGAGGCCATCGGCGGTCGCGCTCATTTTCCGCTGCTGCGCGTGGCGAACGACATCCGCGTATGGAGTCTCGCGGGCCTATTCGGTTGCGCGCTGGTCGGCATTTACGGGCTGTTCTTGTGGCTGCCGCAGATCGTCAAGAGTCTCGGCGAGCTGAGCAATCTCGAAGTCGGCTTTCTGTCCGCCGCGCCGCCCCTGCTCGGCGTGTTGGGCACCTTCCTGATCAGCCGCAGTTCCGACCGCACCGGCGACCGCAAGAAGCACCTCGCGTTCGTGTACGGCATGAGCGCGCTGGCGATCGCCGGCAGCGCGTATGCGCCGAGTCCCGTGATTGCCTATCTGCTGCTGTGCGTGACCGGCTTGTTCATCTATGCGGGCAATCCGCTGTTCTGGAGCCTCGCGTCGTCGTTCAGAACCGGCGCGGCGGGTGCCGCGACGATCGCGCTGATCAACACCGTCGCGCAATTCGGCGGACTGGTCGGCCCCTGGAGCATCGGCCTCGTGCGCGATGCGACTGGCAACTTCAAGCTGGCCTTGCTGACGATCGCGGCGTTCCTGGTAGTCGCCACGATCATCGCGTTGGTGATGCGCGTCACGCCGGCCGAGGACGAAGCCACCTCGCTTGCCACCGGCGAGGCCGCGCCGCGAACCTGAGCATTCTGATTGAAACAGCGGAGACCGCTCACCGCGCGAACGGAAACAGAGCCGACGCGCCAACACGTCAATGCGCATGAACACTAGAGGATATTGCACAGCATGATCATCGACTGCCACGGTCATTACACGACCTCGCCGCCTCAGCACGAAGCCTGGCGCACCCAACAGATCGCCGCGCTGAAGGTTGGCGGCACACCACCCCCACGGCCCTTCATCGGCGACGACGAGATTCGCGAAAGCATCGAAAACGGCCAGTTGCGCATTCAGCGCGAACGCGGCACCGACCTCACGATCTTCTCGCCGCGCGCCGCCGGCATGGGCCATCATCTGGCCGGCGCCGCAGCGAATGCGATCTGGTCAGGCGAATGCAACGACCTCGTGCATCGCGTGTGCGAGCTGTTTCCGCGTAACTTCGTCGGCGTGTGCCAGTTGCCGCAAGCGCCGGGCGTGCCGCCCGCCAACTGCATCGCCGAATTGCGGCGCTGTGTCGAAGACCTCGGCTTCATCGGCTGCAATCTGAATCCCGATCCGTCCGGCGGCCATTGGAGCGGCTTGCCGCTCACGGACCGCTCGTGGTATCCGCTCTACGAAGCGATGGTGGAACTCGACGTGCCGGCGATGATTCACGTGTCCTCGTCGTGCAATCCGAACTTCCATGCGACGGGCGCGCATTACATCAACGGCGACACGTCCGCGTTCATGCAGTTGCTTCAGGGCGACCTGTTCGCCGACTTCCCCACGCTGCGCCTCGTCATTCCGCACGGCGGCGGCGCGGTGCCGTATCACTGGGGACGTTATCGCGGGCTCGCGCAAGACATGAAACGGCCGCTGCTCGAAGACCATCTGCTGAGGAACGTATTCTTCGACACCTGTGTTTATCACCTGCCGGGCGCCGAGTTGCTCGCCAAGGTCATTCCGGTCGAGAACATCCTGTTCGCGTCGGAGACGATCGGCGCGGTACAAGGCATCGATCCGCGCACGGGCCACCACTACGACGACACGCGCCGCTATATCGACGCGATCGAATGGCTCAGCGACTCGGACCGGCAATGCATCTACGAAGACAACGCGCGCAGCGTCTATGCGCGGCTGCCGCGTCAACCCGATCGACAATTCTCCGCGCAGGGGGCAACGGTATGAATCCAATCGGATGGCGTGAATACGAGTGCGCGCCGCAGGCTAGGCCAGCCACACTCGATGCGTTGCGCGAACTGGCGGTGTCGCTGCTCAGCGATAACATGGCCCGCGCGAGCGGCACGGTCGGTTTGCAGCCGTATCATCGGCCGCGGCCAATGGCTGGCACCGCCCTCACGATCCGTACCCGGCCCGGCGACAATCTCGCGATTCATCGCGCGTTCGAATATTGCCGGCCGGGCGACGTGCTGGTGATCGACGGCGCGGGCGATCTCACGCAGGCGCTGATGGGCGAGATCATGGCGACCTTCGCGGAAAGTCTCGGCGTCCACGGCCTCGTAATCGACGGCGCGATTCGCGATGTCGGCGCGCTGCGTCAGCACGATTTTCCCGTCTACGCGCGCGGGGTCACGCATCGCGGACCCTACAAGCACGGGCCAGGCGAAATCAACGTGCCGGTCACAGTGGGCGGCATGATCGTGCATCCAGGAGATATCATTGTCGGCGACGAAGACGGCGTGCTCGCGATCGCACCCGTCGACGTCGAAGCGGTGATCGAAGGCGCGCGTCGCCAGCACGCGAAGGAAGCGGCTGCGCTGGCGTCGATTGCGAACGGCAGCTTCGACCGCGCATGGGTCGCTCCCCAGCGGGACCGGATGATGAACAACTGACCACGAGCCACATGGCGCAATACCTGAACGCAGCAACGCTCCTCGAACTCGCGCGCGCGGCGCAAACGCGCGCCACCGCGCCTTGCGCATGCACGAAAACGCCGCTGGACGGCTGGCAATCGCAGCCGCTCTCGCTCGACGAAACGCAGTTCGAGGAAATCGGCACGCTGTTGCCGGAAGACGATCCTGAGCCGACGTTCAGCGAGTACCTGCCTGGCAAGTCCAACTACTGGTCGGCCGACGCGCCGATCGCACCACGCTACTTCCCGTACAACCGCTGCGCGGTCTGGCGGTGCTCGTCGTGCGGGCGTCTTTATCTGCGCTATGTCGAAGGCGGCGGGTATTTCGTCGACCGCAGAATCCGCGCGGTGCGAGCCGAGCTGATCGAGGACGTGCCGCTGCCTGAGTGACGCCGATGCAGCGCCGGCGCGCGCGGTTTCGCCACGTCATCACGCCGCACGCGGTACCATGACGGCCTTTCAGGCAACCGTCAAACACATTCCAATGAAGCCCGCGCGCTGGGCCGGCGTATTTTTTTGCTGGTGACAGCAACCGGCTGGGCCCTCAACTGGCCCGCGATGAAAATTTTGCTGCGAGAGTGGCCTCCTTTGTTTTCGCGTGGCGTGGCCGGTGTGACGGCGGCGTTCCTGCTCGCGATCGTCGCGCTCTGTTCGGGCGAGCAGCTTCGGGTTCCGCGCCAGTTGATGCCACGCATGCTGCTCGCGGCCAGCACCAACGTGTTCGCGTGGATGGGGTTCTCCACGCTGTCGATGAAATGGCTGAGCGTGAGCGAAGGCGCGCTGCTCGTCTATACGATGCCGATCTGGGCAATGCTGCTCGCCTGGCCGGTGCTGGCGCGGCGGCCGTCCGCGGAAGGTTTCGTATCGCTCGCACTGGGACTTGCCGGGGTCGTCGTGCTGCTTGGCGGCCAGGGGTTCGCGTTCGACGCGGGCAAGCTCGCCGGCATTCTGTTCGCGCTGCTCGCCGCCGTGCTGTTCGCGCTCGGCACCGTCATCACTCGCACGCCAATTCCCATTGCGCCGATCACACTGGTGGCGTGGCAGGTCGGGCTCGGTTGCGCGCCGATGATCGTGCTGGGGTTGCTGATCGAGCATCCGCACGTCACCGCATTGAATACGGCAGGCTGGGCCGTGCTGATCTACATGACCCTCGTGCCGATGGGCGTCTGCTATCTGGCGTGGTTCGCAACGCTGCGCCATCTGACGCCGGAGGTGGCGTCGATCGGCATCCTGCTGGTGCCGATCATGGGCATCGTCGCAGCCGCGCTGTCGCTCGGCGAGCCTCTCGGCTTCAGGGAGATCGCGGCGATGGCGCTGACCCTCAGCGGAGTGGCGCTGGCGCTGCGGCGCAAGCGTCAAGGCAAGCAGGCTGCCGCCTGACGCCGCCCGTCATTTATTGCGCCCCACCGACACGAACTCCTTCACCCGCCGTGCGAGAGTGCCCAGCACGCCCGCAGGCGGATTCGCGGACGCTTGTCTGTGCGGCATGCGCTGCAGGTCGTGCAGGTCGTCATGAAGCGCACGCGCATGAGCCCCAGGCGAAAACGGCCATTCGATCACGACCGCCCGCAGGAGCGCCCCGCGCGGCCCTTTCTCCGCGCTGTCGATATACGCGTTGATCGCCGTCGCCTCCTGCCGCGCCGATTCGTGGGAATCGGTGGCAATGAAGTCGTTCAGTCCTTCGATATGGACGCACCATAACCGTTCGCTCACATCCCGTCTCCGTTGGGGTTCTGAAATCGCCCGCTAGATGAATAGCCTCGCATTCGCTGCTGACATTCGCACTTAAGATGCGGCTCTCAGCCGCTCCCAGTTCAGGTCAGAGAAACACGGGCCCTGCGTGGCCTCGCTGAACTTCACGTCGTTGTGCTCACCGTTCCACTCCAGCACCTGGACATGGCTGTTCGCATCGACCGTGACATCCCATCCCACGCAGCGCGCAAACGGGATCTGCTTATGCAGCCCGAGCACGGTGGCCACGCACTGCGCAAATGCCGGAACCCTTACGCCGGCAAAACGGACCTTCGAATCCGGATGCTCTTGCGTCGCGCCCCAATCGCTCAGGTAGCCTTCGCGGCACAGTTCACCGGTTGCCAGGTTGATCGGCACGCAGACTTCGTGCTCAGGGCGGATATGGGTCTCTTCCGCTCTGCCGAGCCGCAGGAAACATGCTCGAACTGAAATACGGCCGGCGTCGTCCACTACCGTCGTAAAGCGCAACGTGGCGACGGACTTCGCAGCAAAAGCATTGAACAGACGGTGCTGAACAACGAATTTCTGTATCACGCCGTTGCCCAGCGCCTTGATCGCTTCGCCGTCGAAAGTGTCTTTGTCGAAGATGTGGACGCCATTGCCCTGCTTCGAGCCATCCGTTTTGAACACCACTCGATCGGAATGCTGGAATACGACGCTCTTGAGTTCGTGCTCGGGCACCACCACACATTGGTCCGTAAAAAAGAGGCCGTTGGCGAAATAGGCCACGTCTGGAAACGTGTCGCCGTCGAGGATCAGCCGCGATACCGGCTTCAGATTGGATATCTTGCCGTACCAGCCTTTCATGTTCGGCACCACGACACTGCCGTAGTAGTTGTCCGGAATCCAGCCTTCCTTGAATGATCTGCTGAATGCCGCGTAGACGCGCAGCCAGGGTGCGTAGACCATGTCGCCGAACACGTCGCGCGCGTAGGTGTTGGCCAGTTTGAGGTTCGCCGGGTCCGCCCTGCCGTATTTCTCCTCCAGTAGTTGCAGCACTTTCCTCGCCTGGGCTCCATGCCCGCGGTGGAACCTGTAGAGTGCCGCCTTCTTGACGGATCGTCTCGCTATGTTCTCAACGTATAATGACATCATGTTCCCCCCCAACCGCTAGCCGTTTGCTCTTTTAATCGGTCCCGCGCAAACATGCCGGGCCGGATGCAGCCGCCACCCGCAACCGCTGCTTGCGACGGCCGCGTGCAACCGCATCCACCCAGCGTACTGCGTACTGCCTTCATAGCCAACTACTTGTTCCTGTACCGTATTACTGGAGCCTCGATCTAACATCAGTAAGCGTTAGGATGATGAAGCCCCTTGAATACAGTCGCGAAAATGATCTTTACATCCAGTCTGAACGACCAGTTCCGTAAGTAATACAAATCGTGTGCCACCCGGCCCTCCATCTTTTCGATACGGTCGGTTTCGCCGCGAAAGCCGTTGATCTGCGCCCAGCCGGTAATGCCGGGTTTGATGCGGTAGCGATGGATATAACCGGAAACAATGTTCTGGTAGAGATCGTCGTGTTCGAGCGCGTGAGGACGCGGGCCCACCACCGACATATCGCCGCGCAGCACGTTGAAGAATTGCGGCAGTTCATCGAGGCTCGTGCGCCGCAAGAATCCGCCGACTCTGGTGATGCGCGGATCGTCGCGCGTTGCCTGTTCGAGCACGCCAGGCTTCTGTTCGTGCAGACGCATGGTGCGGAACTTGTAGATCTGGAACACCCGTCCGTCGGCGCCTTTACGGAATTGCTTGAAGAACACCGGGCCGCGCGAACTCAATTTCACTGCAATCGCGCAGGCCAGCAGAATCGGCGCCACCGCGATCAGCGCGGCCAGCGCAAAGAGGCGGTCGAACAATTCCTTCTGCACCATTGCATTGGGCGGTAACGGCGACGCGGCCAGATTGATCGTCGGCACGCCTAGCAGGTCGGTGATGCTGCCTTCGAACAGCGCGAGTGCGCGCACATCGGGCATGAACCGTATATTGACCAGGTCATTGCGAAACTCGTCGACCAGCCGGAGAATCGCGCGCTCTTCGGTGAGCGGCAACGCCAGCCAGACTTCGCCGATGTTCTGCTCGCGAACGTAGCGGGCAAAAGCGGCATGCTCTTCAAAGACCCGCACGGGCGACGTGATCGCGGCCGAGCTGTCCGGGCGCACGTTATACAGCGCATTCGCGCGAAAGCCCGCAGCGGGCGACAACTCCATCTTGCGAATGATCTCCTCGCAATGATCCCCGCATGCGGCCACCGCCACCTGCTGCAAATTCAAGCCGGCATGGCGAACGCGGCCCAACAGAATGTGCGTGGTCATGCGGCCGGCCATCATCGCGGCACCTGCAATCCCGGTCCAATACACAAACCAGAGCCGCGAAACAAAGTCGATCCGGTGCAGGGAGAACATCAATGCCATCGCGCATCCCTGCACAATCAGCCAACCGAGAGCGACCTGTCCTACGAGCGCTCTTTTGGAGCGGCCGCGCCATGATGCATACACACCGAGCGCCGGAAACACGGCGAGCGAAAACGCCGCGGCGAAAGCAACGAAAGCCAGATAGAAGCTTCGCTGGGAGCCCGAATCGAAGCGGATCTGGGAGGCTGCGAAAGCGCCCGCGAGGATCATCGCCACGTCGAACAATCTCGCCAATAGACCTGTAATCAATCGCATTGCAGCCCCCTGAGAGCACGCACCCGTTCGATACAATCGATTCAGCCGCAACGTCCATACTTGTCATCGAATCTGACGATGTCGTCTTCGCCAAGATAGGTGCCCGACTGAACCTCGATGATTTGCAGCGGCACGCGGCCGGGATTCTCCAGACGATGGCGTATGCCCAGCGGAATGTAAGTCGACTCGTTCTCACCCAGAAGAAACTGTTCTTCCCCGCGGGTGACGAGCGCGGTTCCGCTCACGACAACCCAGTGCTCGGCGCGGTGATGATGCATTTGCAGCGACAGCCGCGCGCCCGGCATCACGACGATGCGTTTGACCTGGAAACGGTCGCCGTGGTCGATCGAATCGTAGAAGCCCCATGGCCGACGAACCTTTCTGTGCGCGTCGGCTTCGGGCGATTTCTCCCGCTTGATGCGCGACACCAGTCCCTTGATGTCCTGCACGTGTGAGCGGTCGGCGACGAGCACGGCATCGTCCGTCTCGATCACGATCAGATTGCTGGTGCCGACACACGCCAGCAGCCGGCCGCCTTGCGAGCGTGCATAGGTCGCGGTTGCGCCCTCGAACAGCACGCGTCCATTCGACGCGTTACCGCATTCATCCTTTTCCATAGCCTGCCAGACCGCGTCCCACGAGCCTAGATCCGACCAGCCAGCGACGAGTGGCACCACCACGCCGGCGAACGGCACGTCGGGCTTGCCTATTTGCTCCATTACCGCGTAGTCGATCGAGTCGGATGGGGAGCGCAGAAATTCGGGCGCGTCCGGAACCACACACTCATCGGTCTTCTTGGCGCCACCGTAAGCCTGAACACAGGCGGCATGAATCTGCGGTTGAAGCCGCTCGATCATCGCGAGCCATACGGACGAACGCACCACGAACATCCCGCTGTTCCACCAGTATTGGCCCGACTCCACGTATTGAGCCGCGAGTTCCGTCGCCGGCTTCTCCACGAAACGCTCGATGCGGCGCGCGCCATCCTGTATCTCGCTGCCGAGCCGGATATAGCCGAAACCCGTGTCCACATGATCAGGCGGCACGCCGAGTGTGGCGATCGATCCCGATTGCGCGAAACGGGCTGCAATGTCGATCGCGCGATGCAGCGCGTTCAGATCCGCAATCGCATGATCGGCGGGCATCACGACGAGGATGGCGTCCTGTCCGTCCGCGCACGCGGCCAATGCGGCGAGTGTGAGCGCCGGTGCCGTATCGCGGCGAGCGGGCTCGACCACGATGCGCGCATTCACGCCAATTTCCCGAGCCTGTTCGTAGGTGGCGAAATAATGCTCGGCCCCGCAGACAACTACCGGGTCCGCCGCGACGTCCCACGTGCTGTTAAAACCCGCCATGCGTCCCATCGTGGCCTGTAGCAAGGTCTGATTGCCGATCACGTCGATCAGTTGCTTCGGAAACTGTTCGCGCGACACCGGCCACAGGCGAGTGCCCGATCCGCCGGCGAGAATCACTTGCACGAGCGGCGGATAATCCACCTGCGCGTTGCCGAACGAATTGGTGTCCGTCTCGCCAGCAACCATCGTAGCCTTGCTCATAGAAAGCTCCTTTACATTGAAGCGAACCAGGTACGGCTCTGTGGACGTCTACGCAAACGCGTAGCGATGTGACGCGCACCGAGGCCTTCTTTTGTGATGAATGAAAGGACGTTCGTATCAGGCTGATTGAGCCAACCGTCCAGATTGCAGCGACGGAAGATGCACGCGGCGGCCTCGCATCGGGCTCGGCCCGAAACATCAACACCAACGTGAGCGGGTTGCGGCATCACGCGTAATAGCAATGCACATGTCGACCTGGGCCAACCGGCTGATGCCACGAACGCCGTACTCGATGAGGTCAATCATAGTCAGCGTCCGCTGCACCACAGCATTTCTGGCGCGAACAGGTGAGGTTTTGGCCGCGCTCGTCGGGCATTTTTCTTAAGCACTTGAGTGAGGGCCGAATTTGCAGATTGAAGCAGGCGTGCAGCTTGGAAATCAATTGCGACACGTGGTACCGTTCACGTAAGCGGGCCGATAAATCCGGCCTTAAAGGTAGGACACCGATATTGTCCATTGCCGAAACCACGCTGCCATTTCATCTCCGATTCCATGCAGGCTTTCAGCGCGTGGACGGCTCTTCAAGCACCGTGCGCCATTCGTTTTTAATGGAGTCGCAATGGCTTACATATCGTTACTTGCCTTATTCCTGACTGTCACTAACCTGATACCGTTGAGTGCAGTGGGATTCGTACCGATCGTCTTCTGTTCATGGCGTTTTTTCGGCAGAACTTACCCCGCATTTATTACGCCGCTAACCATTTTCACGCTGTTAGTCACGGTCTCCACGCTGCTCTACGATCCTCGCTCTTTCATCGAATTCGACTTCTACCGGCGTGACGGCAACTTTTTCATCTCCTATGCGCCAATCTTTGCCGGCTGCCTGTACACGCACCGCTGGGATCTGAACAAGGTGCTTCGCGCGTTCTTCGTGTTCGCGGTGATAATCAACCTGCCGGTCTACGCCTACTACATTCTTCAGAATGGCTTACTGGCCATTGTCGCGCATGCCGAAGACAGTTTCGGCAGCTACTTCATCGCCCGCAACGCGGCCGGCGGGTTCTTTGCAATGCTGTTCTGTCTGGGCGTAGCGTGCTACCTGCAAAGGCGTAGCAGGTTGGTGCTGGCGCTGCTGGCGGTCAACGCGCTGATGCTCTTCTCCACCTACAGCCGGGGCTCGTTGCTGGGCGTCGCTGTCCTGCTTCCGTATCTCTACTTTGGCCGCAAGCGCTGGATGCTGGCCACGATGATAGCCGCCATACTGGCGGCTTCGATCGCCATGGCGATTTACAATACCGAGCCGACGGTCGACTACATGGGCTACACCTTTACCATCCAGAATCAGGATGCGAAAGTCGCTAACCTGAGCATCCGCTACGAATGGCTGTGGCCGCGGGCCCTCACCTACTTCGAGCAAAGCCCGATCATCGGCCTCGGTTTCGGCTCATTCGACGACCATATCGGCAGTGTCGTCTCGTACTTCCATTTGTTCGGCGTGCCGTCGGACATCACGGTCGAACATAGCGACTCTCATGCGCACAATTCCTACCTGAATATCCTCGCGGAACTCGGCATCGTCGGGCTCGCGCTGATGTTGAGCTTCTTCTGGAAGCTGATTGAATGGAGCAAACACGGCGCGGCCGCCGCCGCGCTGATGGGCGGCGGGCAGAACTTCGCTGCATTCAGGTTTGTCGAGATTTCGTCAGTCTGCTTACTCGTGATGGCGGCAACCGAGCATCGCCTGGTATCGCCGTCGAATGTTCTGATCCTTACTCTCGTCATCTCGCTGCTGCTCGCGGCACGCGCGGTCAGTGCGGTAACACTCGTACCGCAACCGCAAAGGCCAACTGCCGCTCGCCAACCCAACTAAACTGGACGGCTGACCAGCGCTTTTGCAGCCGTGCTGTTAGCAAAAAGCGAAGAACCGACGGACCGGAAGGCGAGAGAATTTATGTGGAATGTATTTAGCAACATCGGCGACGCCGCCGTCACGTTGCCTGTAGCGGCACTTTGCGCCGGCTGGATTGCGTTATTCAATGTGCGCCTGGCATTGCGCCTCGTCGCGACACTCGTCGCCGGCGTCGCGATAGTGGGCGTAACCAAGGTGATGTATGCGGGCTGGGGCATCGCCATCCCCGCCGAAGATTTCCATGTGATTAGTGGACACGCGGTGCTGTCGACATCCATCTGGATGATAGCCATCACCTTGCAGTTGAAGTGGTGGCGTCTACCGACGCTGCCGGGCATCGTTGCCGGCATGGCCATTGGGGCGTTGACCAGTATTGCCCGCCTCATGAACCACGCGCATTCCGTGCCTGAAGTGGCATCGGGCTGGGTGCTGGGCGTGGTTATGGCGTTGTTCTTTCTGCGGACCGCTGTCAATGTCGAGCTCGATCGCCTCAAGCCGGTCTGGCCGACCCTCAGCCTTCTGCTCGTGTCCTCGCTCACCTATGGGCACGAGGCACCGTTTGAATACTTGATCCAAACACGTTCACCACAACTTCATAGTCACGTGCCGCCCGTCATGGCCTTTCTTGGACGGGTTCGCTACGGCATTCAGTCTCATGAAGCCACGTCGGCGAAATGACGCTCTTCCACAGACAGCGGGTCTCTGACAGGATACGGAAGAAACTGTTCGACGCATGCGTACGGAAGCCGCGCGTCGATGAAACTCGTCAGCGCCGTCTTGAAGTTCTCCGATGAAAAGCGCTCGGCATTGCGGCGGCACTGCCGGGGGTCGAACAAATGGGCGTTGTCTTCAAAACGGCTTACTGCTTCCAGCAGCGACTCCAGTGTTTGCTCGCCAAAGAAAACGCCCGTTGGCCGATCGAGCGGCAAGCCGACGACCGACTCCAGCACGCCCCCTCTGCCGAACGCAATGACCGGCGTTCCGCATGCCTGGGCTTCCACCACTGAAATGCCGAAATCCTCTTCAGCCGCGAACACAAACGCACGGGCCCGACGCAGATGGTCGACGAGCACATCGAAAGGTTGATGACCGAGAATCGTCACGTTCTCGCCGGCGACGGACTTGATCCTTTTCATCTCGGGACCGTCGCCGATCACCACCAGCCGGCGTTCCGGCGTTTGCGAAAAGGCTCTGACGATCAGGTCGATCCGCTTATACGGCACCATGCGAGAAGCGGTCACGTAAAAATCTTCCTTCTGTGTACATAACGACAGACTGGCGAGATCGACCGGCGGATAAATGACGGTCGCTTCCCGCTGATAGGCTTTCTTGATACGCCGCGCGATGAAGTGCGAATTCGCGAGGAGATGATCGACGCCATTGGCCGAGCGCGAGTCCCAGCCGCGAATGTAATGAAGCAGCACGCGCGCCATCGCCGATTTGATGCCGGTGGTTAGATGGGACTCCCTGAGATATTGATGCTGCAAATCCCACGCATAGCGAATGGGTGAATGCACGTAACTGATGTGGACCTGGTTCGGGCCGGTCAGCACGCCCTTCGCAACCGCGTGCGAACTGGAAATGACGAGGTCGTAGCCGGACAGATCGACTTGCTCGATCGCGATCGGCATGAGCGGCAGGTAGGCACGGTAACGTCGTCGCGCAAAGGGCATCCTTTGAATGAACGACGTGTTGACGGATTTGCCCTTCACGCACTCGCGGTCTTCCAGAAAATCGACAATCGAAAAAATGTCCGCGTTCGGGAAGCATTCGATGATGTTTTTCAACACCTTCTCCGCTCCACCCGAAACAACTAGCCAATCGTGAACAATAGCGACTTTCACTTCGACCTCCTGTGAGATTGCAACCGAGACCTACGCGGGCATCGTCCTTCTTTCATTCTCGCGCTTCATTCATCCTTCCCTGTGCCCGTCTGGGGCCGCAGACCACACGCCATCCTGACCATGCCCATCGCGCGCTGGGCTCCCGGCACCAGACCAATCAGTTCGAGGCGGATCGTGATGCCCAACAGCATCATCGCCAGCGTCGCTTCGCCGACTACCCGAGCAGACGCCATGCCCACTGCTCCATATCGAGGCGCAAGGATTAGTGCCACTGTCAGATTGACCAGGCCCGACACCGCGCCCGCGATCGCAAGCAGCCGATCTTTTCTGCGCGGCACGAATACATAAAACGCGACAAAAACGTTGAACGCTGCGAACGGAAACATCCACGCGAAAATCTGCAGTACGTAGGCGCTAGGCTCGAAAGCCGGGCCCAGGATCAAAGGCAGCACGAAAGGCGAAAGCGTGAGTGCGCCGCATAGAATCAGCAGTCCGTAACCCATTAGCAAGATGGCGCCCCGCCGGGTTGTCGCATGGGCGCCGTCCTTGTCATCCTGCGCGAGCTGCCGCGATATGGTGGGAATGAATACTTGCGAGGCCGGTCCCATCAGACTCAGTGCGATCGCGGCGAAACGTTCGGCCGCCCCGAAGTAGCCTACCTGCGCAGGCGTGGACAACAACGTCAACAAATAGGTCGACGACGCCGTCAACACGACTGAACCGGACGAATAGCAAAAAAGCATTGTCGAACTTCGCACAAGAGGAACAACGCCGGCGAGTTTGAGACGCGGCCACCCTAGTTGATAAGTTGTCAGACCGTACGAAATGATCGAAGACGCCACACCCGCGATCAGAAGACTCGCCAGCACCCACACGGCGTCGTCCGGTCCTTTCACGAGGTTGAGCACCAGCACGAGGCTCAACGCAAAGCCGAACACCTCGATCATGATCGGGGTTCGAAAGTGGTGGCGTCCCTGAAACAGCCAACCGAGGTTCAGCGCCGACACGATACCCAGCACCGTAGCCAGCAGACCGATCACCGGCCGCTCTGACAACACCGGCGAACTCATCGTGCCCACAACACCGATACAGGCACCCAGCAAACCCATCAGGAGCCGCGCACTGACATGCAGCGAGTAGATGGAGTTGCACTCCGCCGCGGAGTGCGCCTTTGAAACATCCCGCATGCCGACGAACGTGAATCCATAACCGACGAGCATCCATATCACATTCATCAGCGACATCGACGCCAGTACCCGGCCGTACTCCGCAACGCCGAGAATCCTTCCATAAAGCGGCACGACGATGAGGAGATAGACATACCTCATCAAATATCCACCATAGACAAACGCAATAACGTTAGCGTTCGCGGGTCTATCCATACCGCTCTCCTTACGCGCGTTCCGGACTTCAGCGCCCAGCCGCGCGACGGCGGGCAAGCGGGTTGGAGATATAACGCACCACGAAGTCGGACAACGGTGAGTAAGGCACAAGACACAAACTTGAAAGCACCAGCGTGCCGACCTTCTTCTTGATGCTCCAGAACGGGTTCGCGACGATCGTATGCAAATAGCCGCGAGAGTCGCGCAGCATCCAGCGCCAGCGTGTCAGAAAGGTCGCGTGATAAACGCTCGAACAGAAGGACGCTTTCTCATGTGAGAAGTCATGAAATGTCGGCGGAAGCTCCAGTTGCAGCCGCGCTCTGGCGATATTCCTCAAGATCGCCCACCGCATGTTGAACGCCCTCGGCGCCTTGTTGATCTGCTCCGAGTTGGCGAACGACACCGTGGCGCTGTCGGCGTTATGCACGCGGTAGCCGCCAAGCGACTTCGGAACCGTCGCGATAGGGCCACTCAAGGCCACACCGTAGATTGCATAAAAGTCCGCGCCGTAACGGTTGACGCCCTCCTCCGGAACGGGAAAGATGCGCCGCAACGCGCTTACGCGATATGCATTGCCCGACGCAGGCGGCGACGGATAAAGCCAGCCGCCCATCAGCAGTTTTCCGCAGTCGGCCGGCGGCTCGCTATGAGGGACATACGCGCCGGTGGGCAGTCCCGCGCCATCCATCACATCGAGGCGGAATTGCACCTTGGCCCAGTTTCCGTCCGCGAAGAGCCGCATCACTTCGGAAACGGCGCTCGGGTACAGCACGTCATCCGAATCGAGGAAGATCACGTACTCCGTTCCGAGCGCTTCGATCGCGTAGTTGTACGCGGAGACCTGACCACCGTTCTTCTTGAAGACAGACGAAATGCGCGTGCCGTACTGTTCGATGATTGCGCGTGAGCCGTCGGTGGAACCGTCGTCGATGACCACCACAGTCGTTGCTGGATAGTCCTGCGCCAGCGCCGAGTCGATCGACGCGGCGAGATAGTGTTCGTAGTTGTAGTTGCAAATCACAACGGCGACCTGTTTCATGATGTCTCGACGCTATCCAAAAGATTCGGCTTAGTCGGAATCCGACAACCGTGAAACTGACGACACACCCGCAACTACGACGACTCATTCGAACTGGGCGTGGACCGTTCTATTCGAATGGCTACACCGCGCGACGGACAACGAAATACGCGAAGTCCCTGGGCGGATTGTTGCCAGCTCCATTGACCTGAACTGGCAGATTCAAGCGAACCCCGGATCTGGGATGCATTGGATCGCGCGGTCCATTCGGTTGGCCGGGTTCCACCGAGCCGCGCCACCAACTGACTCCCATCGCGCGCCTCATCTGCAAGTCGCTCGGCGACCGGCACGAACCGCTGGGCCGGATCGCCGCGAGTGAGCGCAACACCCGCCGTCTGCTGATGCTATTCGCTACGCGATTCATTCGCGTTCCCATGAACATATGCGCTAACTCGTCGACGCGCTGGGCGTCAAATCGTGCAGGCGGTCGCCGGTCGTCCCGTAGAGGATCTCGAGAGCTTTCTGCGCCGAGTATTCCCAACGAAATTCGCGGGCATGCAGCAAGCCCATTGTCCGGTGGCGCTGCCGCAGTTCAGCATCGTTCATCATCCGCGAAATCTTCGCGGCAATATCGTCCGCCGAAGTCGCATCGCAATACATCGCGGCGTCGCCGCATGCTTCGGGTATCGCTGTGCTCGACGATGCAATCACGGGGCAGCCGCAGTACATCGCTTCGAGCGGCGGCAATCCGAATCCTTCATACAACGACGGAAAAATCAGGCAGCCTGCGTTCTCGTACAGCGCCTTCAATTCGCCATCCGACACGAAGCCCGCCCACACGACCTGGCTGGAGTGCGCCGCATTGCCGGTATGCTGCGCAGCGTCAGTGTGGAAGATGCGCGAGTTCCTGCCGCCCACGACGACGAACTTGAGTTCCGACAAATGTTCGAGCTTGCCGACCGCTTCGAGAACACGCTGCAGATTCTTGCGCGGATCAAGGCTGCCGACGATCACACAGTAGCCATCTCTCGCAAGCCCGAGACGGCCTAGAACAGCCGGGTTCGCCGCGATACGGTCGAGGTGATCCGCAGCGGGATGAACAACCGCGATGCGTGACTCATCGATCTTCAGGTGATGGCAAATACGCGACTTCGAGAAGGTCGACACCGTCAGGATCATAGGGTGCGTGCGCCGCAGCATCGCGAAGCATATCCGGTACCAGAGCCGGAACCTGCGGGAGAAGCCATGCGGCACATCGTAGATCGCCATGTCGTGAACCATCACGACCTGTCCGCGCTTGAAGAGCGGATTGGTATTGCACAGATTGAGCAGCGTCATGCCTCGGGCTGCAATGGGCAGCGTGATCTGCTCCCAAAGGGTGCCGCGCAACCACGGGAAGCGGCGCAGGTGCTTGAGCAGCGTCCCCGGTTCCATGGCGTTTTGCGGCACGAACACTTCCAGTTCGTCACCGATCCTCGCGTCCATCTGCATTGCTCTCGTGAGTTCGTACGCCACCCGCTGAACACCGGTGACAGGCTGCGAAGTGAACTTTCCGTTGATTGCAAAGGCCATCGGATTCTCCGTTTGACGCCGTCACGAAGCTACTGGCTGCAACTGGCTTACGACCGGGCGAGATCAATGCGTGGTTTCGAGATCGCTGGCGTAGTTCGTCGCATAGCCGTAATTCCGGGTACTTCGCCGCAACGGAATCCCATTGAAGACCGCGCCTGAAATTCGCCCTTCGGCACGTTCCATCTTCTTGACCGTGTCCGCGATTTCCTCCTCGCTCTGCATCCCGGAGCGCAGCACGAGCAAGGACGCGCCAGCTTCACTCGCAATGATGGAAGCGTCCGTGACCGCGAGAAAGGGCGGCGTATCGATGATCACCAGATCGTACTGGCCCGCGAGCCGCTCCAATACATCCTTGAAGCGGGGCTTCATCAGCAATGCGGCGGGGTTCTCGGGGCGCACCCCACACGACAGGAACGTCAAGCCGTCGATACCCGTGGGCCGCAATGCGTTGCGCAAAGGCATCCGCTCGGCGAGCACTTCCGACAGGCCGCCGCGGTTGGTGCCTTCGAACAGCGACGCCAGGTGGCCTCGCCGCATATCGGCGTCGATCAGAACGACTCGCGAGCCGATCTCCGCGTGCAGAATCGCGAGATTTGCCGCGATAAAGCTCTTTCCCGCGGAAGGCGTGGGTCCGATCACCATCAGGACGTTGTTGCGCGCGTGCGCCAGATCGCGTGTGAGCGCCGTGCGTACCGCGCGAAGTGCCTCAACCGAAGTGTCGTGTGGAAAACGTGCCGCGAGGACCCTGCTGTTGGCGTCGCCTGGAGAAACTGCCGTGGCCCCCACCCCGGCCGCACTGCGGCGGAACTGCATTTCAGGTGGGGCCTTCTGGAATGGCAGACTGCTTTTCCCTCCCAGACCCGCCAGTAATTTGCGACTCGAGCCCGCCGAAACGCGATCGAGCAGAAGTTGTTGCTGACTGAACAGAATCTCGCCGAAAACCGGCACGCTCATTCGACGTTCGACGTATCGGGGGTCCGTCACGCCGGTCAACACGTGGCGGCGCATGAAGACGAGCACCACGCCTGACACCAGACCCAGCACCAGCCCCCCCGAAAGAACCAGTGCTGGCTGCGGCTTGACTGGACGATGCGGCCTGATCGCCTGGTCGACGACATGCGCTCCGCCCGTCGTGCTGGCGCGCCGGACCTGCAATTGTTCGGCCTTCTGGACCATCCCGAGATAAATCGTTTCCGCGACCTTCTGCGCACGAAGGAGATCGACACTCTCACGTTCGGACGACGGCATGCCGCTAAAGTGGCCATCGAATTTCGCCTTCGCGTCCTTCAATTGCGCAAGTTGCGTGTCGATATTCTGTATCCAGCGGCTATCCGGTCTGTATCGTTCGAGCAGTTGTGTGCGTTGCAGTTGCAGGCCCGCAATCTGCTTGTCGAGGTCCAGGCCTCCCTGCAGATAGGCTTGCGCCTCGGCTGTCGGCTGCATGGACTGCGAGTTCGAGCGGAAGTGCTTGAGTGCGTCCTCGGCTTGCCTCAGATCCGCGAGCAAACGGGGCAGCTCGCCGTTGATGAACGCGAGCGTAGTCGTGTCGTTGAGCTGGCGGGTCGCAATGGCGGTCGCAAGATACTGCTGAGCCAGCGCATTGGCCACCTCGGTCGCCTTGTCCGGACTCTTGTCCGCGTACTCTATCTGGAGAAGACCCGAGTCCTTCACCTTGTCGCTAACCTTGACCAGCTCCTCGAATCGCTTGATTGCGTCGAGTTCATTCCAGCGAATCACCTGGAATTTCGTGCCCGGCCGCGCGTCCAGCTCCTTCACGAGCAGGGACACGCCGTTGTCCATTACGGTCTTGCCCACTGCGCCCTTCACGAGAAGTTCGTCGGAAGGTCCGCGCAATTCATAAGCGCCGTTCTCGAGAGCGATCAAGGTCAGCTTCTCTTCCTCGAGTTCCCGCGGCACCTCCAGCCCACCGATCTGAACGCGCTCGCCGCCCCATGCGAAAGACTTCAATCCCAGCCAGGGCGCTGACGGCTCTCCCGGTGTCGCGAACTTCTCGGCGATGTCGCCCAGAACAGGCAGCTTGTGCGGCGTCACCGACACGTCGAAGCGGAATTTGTCGATCACCGGATCGAGCACGGACCGACTTCGCATGACGGCCATCTCCGTCGTAGGAGACGGCGAGGCCGGTGGAAGCATCTCATTCTGCAACGCGAGACCAAGCGCGTTCGGCTCCGGCGGGTCGACTCGCACCAGAACGTCAGCGGAATAGATCGGCGTTGCAATGAGTAGATAGGCCACTGCCAACGTCAGAACAACGACCGTCGTGACCACAATTTCCCAAACGTGATCCCGCATCAGCGTGAGCATCCCACGCACGCTGAGTTGGCCACGCTCAGTGCTGGCAGCCGAAGAGAGCGAATTCAGAGGGTAGTAATCCACCGCTTGATCCTTCCATTTTTCGATGGGCAGAGTAACGATTCGATATTGCTCCGCTGCACCACCAGTTCGCAATCTGGAACCGCTGCCGGCCGCTGTGGGTATGACACTGGCCGGCAGCACCTCGGAGTGACGTGCTGGGTTGGGTTAGGTCGGAGAACCGTGTTCGATGCGGCCTGAACGACGGAGGACAGTACGGCCTGGTGCTCGTCTCGATCGCTTGTTACGATCGAGACCGCCGACTTCATCAAAATTCCTCATTTCTCCAGCAGCGATCAAAGAAATCAATATCCTCCATTCATTCGTATTACCAAATAATTGCTTAGTTCATTCCTTGCAACCGAGGGCACTGCGCTGGTTGCGGGAAATTGTCTGCCCCTACTTCGAAAAAGTAGAAGACATTTTGGTTCACGTGGTATCGACGATAGCGACCTCTAGACCCGAGGACACGCCGAAAGAAAATTGTTTTGCGCCAATCGCGAGACTCTTGCGTAACGACAGTTCGTTCTCAATCGGACAGCCGCCACGCAACGTCGATCTTCAGGATGCGGTCCCGCGACGGCATGGACCTCGCATCACGAATGTCCTGCGCGACGCTACGAACGCAGGACCGGCAGAACCATGTCAGCACGGTGTGACGCGACCGCGTTCCGCTTGCTCGCGTTGCGCGCCAAGTCCGACACGGCATCCAGCAGTCCTGGATAACGGTGACTGGAAATATCCCATCGCCACACCATGGCGATGGGGTGTTAAACAAAGCATTCCATCAAGCGAATTCAAAAGTCAGTCAATTGCGACTTAACTTTTTCTGTGGATGTTGCAGTGAAGCATAGACTGCAAAAAGAACATTCAATCGTAATCGGCAGAAATTCGGGTGTTAATGGCCGATTACGCAGAGGGCTTTACAAATGCAGCAGCCGCAGAAAGCGTTGTTGCTAACTGCAAGTGATGTAACAGAGTTATACGGGTCAGTGCAAATGCGTTAACAGAACCTTAAAAAAAGTTCACAGAAAGAGAACCTCTGTTTTGAACGCCATTCCGGGCAGCAGCCCTTGCCATGTCACGCGTAGAGCCTGTAGTAAGGCTTTGCGTCCGCGTTCGGTCCGCGCAGTAGTCACGGAAAAAGTTTCTCGTGGGAATGGATATTAGAACGCTTTTTCTCAAATTGCGAGGTAAGAATTTCTCTCGCTATGACTATTACGCCAAAACACCCGCGAATACCAGCCAAGTTCGTCCTGGAAATTTCGATGCGTTAATCTCGCAACTGGAGTGATTGGCCTGTTGGGAGAACAGCCGGACGACTTCCGCAGATCTTTTTGCGCCACGCGTCAATGAGCATCGGAATGGATGAAAGCTATGAAACACATTGGTCTCTTGGTTTTTCAGAACTGTTCGATGACAACCATCGGAGCTATCGGTGATGCTTTCCGGCTTGCCAACGAGTTCGAGAAGGATGCAGGCCAGCAACTTCCATACAGGTTCTCCGTGCTGTCGGACGAAGGCGGCGTGGTGACTACGTCCTCCAGCATTTCGATCTGGACGCAAAGTCTCAAACGTTACAGCCTCTCGGATTTCCATGCTTTCTTTGTCGCTTGCCGTGACGCGGCCGAAACCGCGGAATCTAACGATCGCTTTCTTGCGTGGATTTCCCAGCAAGGATCGATCGCTTCGGTTCGCATCCAGCAAGGCGCGAATCTCGCGGTCGTGTGCCGCAATCCGTTGCAATCGACTGTGCCCATCTTTCTGTTCGACGACAGGAGCGGCGTCATGCAGGACGGTGGCGGTGTGACGCCTACCGACCTGGCGCTTGCGCAGATCGAGCGCGATTTGAGTTCCGACATCGCCCGGAAGATCGCCCGCATTCTGCAGACGAGCTATAACGAGAAGAACAAACCGGACCTCGACGACGCGAACATCACCACTACCACCGAGAAGATCCGCGAGTCGGCACGCTGGATCAAGGAGAACTATAGCAAGGCGATTTCGGTCGCCCAGGCCGCCGAATGTGCGGCCATGAGCAAGCGCAATTTCCAGCGCCGCTTCAAGTGCGAATTCGGTATGACACCTCTCGAATATCTGTTGCGTACGCGCTTCGAGGTCGTGTCGTCGATGCTGCGCAATACTGACTTGCCAGTCGACAAGATTGCACGGCGATGTGGAATGGGCGACGGCAACCGGCTGGGCCGGCTCTTCAAGGAACGCTACGGCATGTCGCCCACTCAATTTCGCGCCCGGCAACATTTCGAGTCCGAAGAACGGTGCCTGGCACATGAGGAAAGTTGGAGCGCCGCAACTGAGATAGTGCGTGAAGCCCCTTGAGCGTCGAACAAGCTTCGCAACGCCACCAGTTATGGATCACACATGACGACAATCAAGTCCGCCCAGTTCGATGGCGAAGCCCCCGCATCCGCCTCGATCCGCCAGGAAGCTGTGGCATCCGAAGATAATGCGGCCGCCGAGGTGGGACGAATGCCGATAGATCTTTATCAGCTGCAGCCGCACTCGGTCCCTCTTGTCAGAAGAATGAAGGAAGCGGCGAAGTCCGTGCTGCCGGATGCGCTTTTCCTGAGTCTGTTGCATCACAAATGCATTGGCCGTTATCCCAACCTGCTTCGCCCGACCACCTTCAACGAAAAGATTCTGCAACGCAGTCTCAGACCCGATCCTCGCTACATCAAGTTGACCGACAAGCTCCTGGTTCGTGAATACATCGCCGGCAAGATCGGCGAGGAGCATCTGATACCGTTGATCGCGGCGCCGGATGTGTTCACGCGCGAGGTGTTCGACGCTCTGCCGAATGCCTTTGTGATGAAGGCGAATCACGGCAGCAGCTTCGTCGAAGTAGTGAGAGACAAGTCGGAAACGTCTTTCGAAAAACTGCAACTTCGTGCAGCGCAGTGGTTGGCCACCGACTTTTACGACATTGCACGCGAGCGGCACTACCGCACGATCAGGCCGCGCATCTTCTTCGAGCAGTTGCTTCTGGACCAGCGCGGCCAGATACCGGCGGATTTCAAGCTGCACTGCTTCAACGGACGGCCGGGTCGGCCGATCATCTACATCCTCGTGATATCGGATCGATTCGGAAGCGCGACGCATGGCGACGTGTACGACGTCGACTGGAATCATCTCGACATCGCGATCGGCTTCTACAAAAGAAGCGCCGCGCCCGCGCCGCGCCCAACGAATCTGGACTCGGTGCTGAACGCGGCACTCACCTTGTGCGAAGACTTCGACTATGTTCGCGTGGATCTGTACGCGCCAGATAACCTGGTGTACTTCGGCGAGTTGACGTTCACACCGGGCGCTGGCGTATTGCCGTTCACACCTGACCGCGTCGACTACGATTGGGGAAAGTTGCTGGTTTGAACTGGACGTGCGACGCAAAAGACGGCGACGTATTGGATGACGCCGCTTGCGGGAGCACGCGCTGCCGGTCGAATTAAAGCAGGAGCAAAACAACGCGGCCTCCCTTTGCCGAAGCGAAGGGAGGCCAGATTCATTGTCCGCGAAGAGTTCTCGTCCGCTTAGTTGTCCGGGTTGCTCGCGGTGAAGCTCGTAAATGCGCTATAAGACGGATTGATCGGCGTGCCGTTCATCATAATGCCGAACGTTTCGTTTCCGCTATCGAGCACGTAGTACATCACCGACTGGATGTTGTGAGTCTTTCTCGCCTGATAGAACTCGTTCAGTTGTGTGGTGATGTAGTTCGCCCGGTACGTCTCGGTTTGTTCAGGGCTCGCGTTCCATTCGGTGATCATGAATGGCACGCCGTATCGGGCCTTGCAGTACGCCGGCAGATCGATTCCAGGACCAGCGCCGTCAGTGCCGATGTTGAAAATATCGCCGTACACTTCATAGTTGTGCCACGTGGTGATATCCCAGCGTACCGTTGGATAGCCGCTGCTGCCGTCCGGTTGAGTACCCTCCCACAACGCGTCGGACGCGCCAATATCGTTCACGCAGAAGTTGATACCACACTTCGCAGAAGATTGGACCGACTTCACCCCATCGATCATGCCGCGCATCACGCCACGCATTACAGGCCAGTTCGCATTGTTGAAGTCAAGTGCCTTCGTGCCTGCGTTGGTGGAATCCAGAATAATGGCGCCATCGCGTGTCAGCTCATTGCCGCATTCATACATGGTCACGCCGTACGGCATCAGCGCACGTGCGACCGTTGAGCCTGTTGAGTAGGCAGCGCTATAAGCAGTCGACTCGCCGGAGAAGAGTTTGCCGCTGCTGTCGTAGAGGCCCTGGTTGATCAACACGAGCAACTGGATTCCGGCCGACTGGAAAGTTTGCGCGAGCTTGGCCACTGCATTGATTTGCGTGGGGTCGGACGTGCAACCGACGCGGTAGCTCGTGCAGCCCATCGCCTTCAAGATCGTGACCAGTTGTGCGGGCGTGTACGTGTAATCGAAGTGCCCATTCATACCGTAGAAGCCACCCGCGGTCTGCGCGACAGCAAGGCGCGGGTCGGCGCAAGGCAGCCATGCATTGGCAACCTCTGCATTCACGTAAAACTGGCCACCCGTGTTGCAGTGATACATCCTGCCGCCGTACCAAAGTACGAGCGCCACGTTGAAATTGGGACCGACGGCGACGCCATTCTTGTAGATGATGCCGTTGGAAACTGTCCAGACTCCGCCTGCGTTGTCCGTGATGGATGACGCCGGCGGCATGACCGTGCCGCTCGCGGCGCCGGTGCTCGCACGCGCCGTTGTCGTTGCTTTAGCGTTTGAGGATGCAGACGTGTTACCACTGCCGTCTTCAGAACCTCCGCCACCGCATGCGCTCAAAAGAACGCTTCCACCAAATGCCGTCAGGCAACCAAGAAATTGACGTCGCTTTACCATGTCGAATTATTTCCACAATCGAGAAAATGCTCTCGAAAAAAGTCCAAATATTATTTTTTGGAAGTTCGAATTATTCAATGCGCCGGTGAATATTCATTCCCACTTCGCACTACTTAAAAATGAATAGTCTCTAGCACATTCCGGGTGCAGCACTGACTTCTGATTGAATGCCGAACGTGAACTTGCCTGGATGCGGCAATGCAATCGACGAGTACCGGTGATCGCCAATGGCGAGCCGAGCCGCACATCAACCGCGTTTGACAATCAGAGGAAACACCGAACTACGATTACTGCTGCCGTGCGAAAAAGTGCGTCAGACGCTGCGCAAACGTTTGCTTAACGGGCGAACACGTCCGACCTTCTCAGCAAATTATTCCCACAAACGCGTCGACCGGGGTGAATAGTACGCGGAAGTGGCGGTTTCCAACAGAAGAAGTAGTACTTTTAGGCCAAATAGCATAAATATTTCTAATAATTTCTTGCCGCGTCAAGATTTCTACTTTCTCATGATCATAAGAGGATGGATGACCGGAAAATTTGACATTTCGACCCTATAACAAAGGCATCTCGAAGCCTGGCATTTCAAACGGATGCGTCATCAATTCCCTTTCAAATTTATTGCGAGCGTGAAAATTTGCTCGATAAAGGGAAGAACAATGATTGAACTAACCAGTACACTATTCGAAAGTCAACTTTCGTTACGAGCCCTTACATTTTCCTCGGAGATGGCTGCTTGCCGCACCGTGCTGTTAAAGTGTTATTCAGAATTATTTGAAGCAGCCGGGAGTATTAATACGATAATAAACAAGCTGATTCGGCAAACATCCATGAATAAGGATGCAAAGCGATTAAATCGTGGCCGTATAAAATTGTGCCCAAGGTCTTTACGCCTTCACACGAATGCCGCCTTCGTTCAGGCCAACGCGAAAAACCAGCGCACCGCATTACAAACGCACGCGTGGCCGGTCGGCGTCGCGCCGAGGCATCCAGTGAGCCCCTGAGTCAGTGCAACCGCCTGAACAACTTCAGGAGACGCTGCACTATGCTGTCCGTCTTCGCCGCGCTGCGCATTCGCGCCGCTATCCAATGACCCGCACGCGAGCGACTCCCTCAACTCCTCTATATCTCGCCACGCAGAAATTCCGGTAGGTGCTGAAACGCGGCCGGACCAGTTCCATCGGCTCGCAATGTCACGATGATCTCTTCCAGCACAGTCGCGGCGTTCGCCAACTCATCAGGCGATGCATCCGTGGGTGCGGCCACGTTCATTCGCTCCTGCGTTGTCGCGTCAATAACCCAACAAGCGGCAAGAACCTTATAGCCGAGGCGTTGCGTAGCAAAGACGGCTGGTCGTACGCGCTCAGCGAGGACACCCTCACCCGCCGGGCCGCCCGCCTCCACTTCATACGACTCGATCAGCGCAAAGATGTCATGCTGCAGATCGCGCCGCGCCCGCAGGGCGCCGGGCGTCGTCACGCAGCGCCGCACGCCGGTCCGCGCCGCACGCCCCTCGCTGCGTCGTCCGGGCCGGCGGGTGTCCGGACGCGAACTGGAGCGTTGGAGCTACGGGGTGTACTTCGATCAGGCGGGCTCCATACCGTTTCGCGACTTGGCGGCATCGCCCTCGCGCGATGTCAAAAAAGTCAGCAGCGCCTGCACGGCCTCGCGCTGACTCGTCGCGGTGCAAGCGGCTGCGGCGAACACGGTGGTGGCTTGAATATCAGGCGGCAGCGAGCCGACCACGTCGATGCCAGGCAAGTGGATCAATTCGCTCAATTGCTGAAAGCCCAGCGCGACATCCCCGCGCGCGACCAGCGCTGCGACCGGGACACCAGGCGGCGCCTGCACGATGCGCGGCGCGATGAGCCCGGCTATGCCCCAACGTTCGAACAGCCGCGTCAGATGCGTGCCGCTGGGCCCTGTCGAATGGCCGATGTTGCGCGTCCCGAGAATGGACTCGCGAAGCGCCGCTTCGCTGCCGATGTCCGGACGCGCCTGCCCTGCCGCGATCGCAATCGCAATGCCAGAGCGTGCAAGGTCGACCCGGCTCGCTGGATCGACGCGGCCTGCGGCGGCCAACCGGTCGAGCGCGTCCGCCGCCAGCACGACGAAGTCGAATGCTTCGCCATTCTGAACACGCCGGGCCGCGTCGACGCCGCCGACCGACTCGATCGCAACCGGCTGCCCCGACAGACGCTCGTAGCTCCCCGCGAGTTCGGCCAGCACCTGGCGCGTGGCCATCGACGAAATGCCGGTGATCGGCTTGCGTCCGGTTTGACCGCTGACCATGGTGACTGCCCTATTAATCTTTGTAGCGCAGCCCAGCCTGTTCCAGAGGCCCGCGCATGTTGTACATATCCAAACCCAGCACGCCGGAGGCCAGCTTCGCGCGCTTTTCGCTTTCGTTTGCTTCGCGGGTGGCCGCTTTTTCGAGCACTGCTTGCGCCGACGCCGCCGGCACCACCGCTACGCCATCGTCGTCCGCGACGACCACATCGCCCGGCGTGACCAGCGCGCCTGCGCACACCACGGGAATGTTCACCGAACCGAGCGTCGCCTTGACCGTGCCTTTCGCCGAGATAGCCTTGCTCCAGACCGGAAAGTTCATCTCGGTGAGCGCGCTCACGTCGCGCACGCCGGCGTCGATGATCAACGCATGCGCGCCGCGCGCCTTGAAGCTCGTCGCCAGCAGGTCGCCGAAATAGCCATCCGTGCAGTCTGCCGTGACCCCGGCGACGACGACGTCACCCGGGCGAATCTGCTCGGCTGCGACGTGCAGCATCCAGTTGTCGCCCGGTTGCAGCAGCACCGTGACCGCCGTGCCGCTCGCGCGCGCGCCGACATAGATAGGCCGCATATACGGCTTCAGCAGACCCGTGCGCCCCATCGCCTCGTGCACGGTCGCCGAGCCGAGCGCGCCGAGTTTCGCGGCAACGTCGACGTCCGCGCGCCGGATGTTGCGATAGACGACTCCAAGTTCGTACATGATTACTGTCCCTTCGATTGAAGCAATGCATCCAGGCGCGGATAGACACGCCGCGCATTTCCTTCGTAAATCTTGTGACGCTCTTGCGCATCGACGTGCGCCGCTTCGATATAGCGCTTCGTGTCGTCGAAATAGTGGCCTGTCTCCGGATCGATGCCGCGCACCGCGCCGATCATTTCGCTCGCGAACAGAATGTTGTCGACGGGGATCACGCGCGTCAGCAGATCGATGCCCGGCTGATGATAGACACAGGTATCGAAGAAGATGTTGTTCAGCAGATGATCCTTCAGCAGCGGTTTTTTCAGCTCCTGCGCGAGTCCGCGAAAACGGCCCCAGTGGTACGGCACCGCGCCGCCGCCATGCGGTATCACGAAGCGCAGGGTTGGAAAGTCGCGGAACAGGTCCGACGTCAGGCACTGCATGAACGCGGTGGTATCCGCATTGAGGTAATGCGATCCGGTAGTGTGAAAGCAGGCGTTGCAACTCGTGCTCACGTGAACCATCGCCGGAATGTCGTACTCGACCATCTTCTCGTAGATCGGATACCAGTAGCGATCGGACAGCGGCGGGCTGGTCCAATGGCCGCCCGACGGATCGGGGTTCAGATTGATCGCCACATTGCCGTACTGCTCGACGCACTTGACCAGTTCCGGGATGCATGTGGCAGTGTCCACACCGGGGCTTTGCGGCAACATCGCCGCCGGAACGAAATTGTCCGGAAAGAGTTGGCTCACCCGGTAGCACAGCTCGTTGCAGATCGCGGCCCATGTGCTGGAAATCTGCGCGTCGCCGATGTGGTGCGCCATGAAGCTCGCGCGCGGGCTGAAGATCGTCAGGTCGAGACCGCGCTCGCGCATCAGCTTCAACTGATTGTTTTCGATCGATTCGCGCAGCTCGTCGTCGCTGATCTGCAATTCCGACACCTTCGGCATCGCGGACGGATTCTTGATGCCCGCGATCTGGCGGTTGCGCCACGACTCCAACGCTTTCGGCGCGGTGGTGTAGTGGCCGTGAATGTCGATGATCACCGTCTCTCCTCAGAAAAATTGATTCCACGAGCGGCGCGCTGCGACGAAATCCGCGCGCGCCGCGCACGCCTTAATGTGCAGTGTTCGGGCGGCCCGCAGTCTCACTGGCGCTCACGCGCTGGCTCACCAGGATAGCGATTGCAGCCAGTGTAGCGGGGATCGCAAGCATCGCGAGAATCGCGCCGAACTGCCATCCGAAGCCGAGCAACGCACCGCCGATCGCCGAGCCGAAGATGCTGCCGAAGCGGCCCATGCCGAGCATCCAGCTCACGCCCGTGGCACGCGCCACCGTCGGGTAACGGCCAGGCGCATAGGCGTTCAGGCCGGTCTGTGCGCCGCTCATGCAGAAGCCCGCGGCAAAAACCAGCAAGGTCAGCGACGAAGACAACGCACCGATGTAGCCCAATCCGAGCACGCAAAGGCCGCCGCCCAGGTAGGCCGCGCTGATCACCGGCGCGGGGCGGACCTTGTCCATCACCCAGCCGACCAGAACCGCGCCGACCGTTCCGCCGATCTGGAAGATCGCCGTGATATTGGCGGCCGCGGTGACGGTCAGCCCGGCATCCTTCATCAGCGTGGGCAGCCAGCCGGTCAGCAGGTAGATGACGAGCAGGCCCATGAAATACGTGACCCACAGCGCGAGAGTCATCGAGCCGTAGCCTTGCGAGAACAGCACGCCGATCGGCTTGCGCGTCGGCAGCGGCGGTTCACTGGAGACGAACACTTCGTCGCCGGCAAAGCGCGCGCCACAGACCCGGCCGAGGACCGCGCCGATACGCTGGGACGACGCACCGCGCACTGCCAGCAAACGGGCCGATTCCGGCAACAGCCAGATCTGGAACGGGATCAGCACCAGCGGCAACGCGCCGCCGAAAATCAGCACCGAGCGCCAGCCATGAATCGGAATCAGCCAGCCGGCCGCAAAGCCGATCAAAGCCGAACCGAGGTTGAAGCCCGTGAACATGATGGTGATCAGCAATGCGCGCTTGCGCTGCGGTGCGTACTCGGACAGCAGCGTCGTCGAGTTCGGCATCGCGGCGCCGAGGCCGATTCCGGTCAGCAGTCGCAGCAGCGCCATGGCGGCCGGCGATTGCGTGAACGCAGTCGCGATCGTGAACACGCCGAACAGAAACACCGACGTAATCAGCACCCACTTGCGGCCGATGCGGTCCGATGCGGGCCCCGCCGTCAGCGCGCCGATCACCAGACCGATCGGCGCGGCGCTCATCACGAGCCCGAACGCGGGCCGCGAAATCCCCCAGTCGTGAATGATGGAAGGCGCGACAAAACCCATGATGGCGACGTCCATGCCGTCGACCGTCACGATCAGAAAACACAGCGCCACCAGTAGCCACTGATAGAGCGAGATCGGCCGTTCGTCGATGAACGCCTTGATGTCTATCCTCTTACCGCTCGTCATTCCACTTGTCATCAGATTTCTCCTGTCTCCTTCATTGGTCTTATCGCGCGGTCCAAGCTCTTCGCTTCGCTCCCGTTGATTGCGCTACCCGTCATGTCGTGGTGCCTCGTATAGCATTTCCAGATGACCCGATCCGAAGGTAGCGGTTCGCCCTCCGGCTCCAATAGGGCGGGTTAACCAGATGTGTGGAGGAAGTATCCGGGCTTTTAGTGTTCCGCATAGCGCCGCCGCAGCGGCGAAAGCCCCTTCAAAAGCCCTTTGGCTGAGGCTCTAGCGCAATCCTGGAGCCCTTGCTGGCGGCCCCGGCGAATCCGCGCGGAAGAGCACCCCGATAAGCAGATCAGATGACTCGCGAACGAAGTCGCATAGAAAGGACAGTTCAGCCGATGCTTTTTTCCCGCGTCAAGATACGAGCGCCCATGCGCCAGTTGATCTCCGCCAATCGCGCATTTTCATCATCCACTCGCTGCGACAACCTGCCCTCGTGAAAGCTTCGGCTTCGTAGCCGCAACTGCATGCGAGCGGAAAAGTGGACGCCAGCTCCATCGCCGCGCTATAGCGCGACAAAGCCTGCCAGCCGGGCTGTCAATTTCAATCTCTTTCAAGCTCTTTCCCCATCTAAAAAAATTATTGCGTGTCGTCGTGCGGGCGAGCGGCGATCGTGAGATCTACATTCCGAAATGACGCGCGAAGTGCTTGTGCCACGGGCCTGCGCGCGGCTTTGAGCGAGCCGTGACGGTGCCGTTCGCACGTCGCTGGGCCGCCCGGCTCCGCATCATTGTGGTTAACCCCCAATTTCGCGCCCTTCCCTGCCCGGCTAACGTCGCGTCCAAACTCAGCGAGCGCGGCCACATGTCGAGGCCGCACATCTTTCGCGTTGTTCAATGCATCTACTGAGGAAGAGGAAGAGAAAAAACAAGAATGAGCGACAGCACATCAGAGGGTTACCAGATTTCCCCAGCCACGAATCGAAACAAGTTAGATATCTTAACTAACGTCAAAATTCCGGACATGAAACGCCTTCGTGCAGACGACGATTCGACGGCAATCACCGTCGGGGGCAGGTGCGCGTCATCGCATCGCGAATCATCGGGAAGCGACAGGCTCGTGGTGGTCAAACTGGCGTGCCCGATGGCCTGCTCGCCGATCCGCGCACCTGTCATTTCGACCCGGCAACGATCCAGTGCGCAAGCAGCGCGACGAGCACCAGCAACTGCCTGACCGCAGCCGAAGTCGCCACCGCCACCAAGATCTACAGCGGCCCGACGGATGCCACGACCGGTGAGCGGATGCTGGCCGGCTCGCCGCAGTACGGTTCGGAAGCCAACTGGATCGGCGTCGAAGTGCCGACCACGAACTCGACGGACACGCCGGTGCCTGTCACCGGTCTGTTCAGCTACTCGATCGTGACCGGTGCGTACAACCTGATCTTCACGGGTTCGCCGAGCATGCCGACCATCGACAGCTTCGGCTATCAGGACGCGAGCTTCTATCCGACCTATCTGCAGGCAAACCACCCGCTGAACGATGCGACGAGCCCCGACCTGTCCACGTTCCAGAAGGCTGGCGGCAAGCTGATCCTGTGGCACGGATGGGCGGACCAGCACATCTCGCCACTCTTCACGATCGCATACTACGACGCTATGCAAAGCACGATGGGCGCGTCGAACGTCAGCGAGTTCGCACGGCTCTATGTCGTGCCGGGTGTCGGCCACTGCGGCGGCGGCGAGGGCTTCCCCAACATCGACCTGGTGTCGCAGATGACCGGCTGGCTCGAGCAGGCGAAGGCTCCGAACGCCGTGATGACGTACCAGACCGATTCGTCGAACGCAGTGACGGCGACTCGCCCCGTGTACCCGTATCCGGCGGTAGCGAAGTTCAGCGGTTCCGGTGACTGGCACGACGGCGCGAACTACACGCAAGGCGCACCGCTGTACACCGCGTCGACACCTGCGTGGGCCGGTTCGAGCTTCTACAAGTCGTACACCGCGAAGACCCAGGGCGTCGCGGCGCCGTAAGCAGGCTTATTCAACTATGTTGTAACCGGGCCGGCCCAGCGGGGCCGGCCTGCTACGTCCCCTCCTTCATCAAGCGTGGTTAGCGGGCGTGCTGATCTAGCCGGCCGTTCCCTTCTCCGCGCCATCCCACTCCAGCTTGCCTGCGGTTTTACCCGCCACCGAATACAACGCGCCCGGCGCGTTCCGCGTGCGCTGGAACGCCTCCAGCGTTTCGCCGCGCATTGCGGCGTAGATATGCAGGTTCGACACGCCGACCACCGCGCCCAGCTTCTCCAGCATGAAGAAAATCACGCCGTAATGCAGCAGGCCGCGCCAATCGCGCCGACGCAGCATATCGCGCTCTTCATCCGACAACCCGGCCGCCTCGAAGCTCGCCTCGGGATCGCGGACGAACGCCTCGCGATGAGCCGGCTCGACCAGCTTGTGCAAATACTCGTTGATCCGGAACGCGCGCACCGCCACTTCGATCGAAAACGGATACGTGCCTTCGAGCTTCTCGGCACCCGCCAGTTGAACGGCCATCCGCTGCCGGTGGCGTTCGACGCTCGCGGCGTTCGCCGCGCCCTCTTCGCCTTCGTAGATCGCGGTCGCGATGCCCGCCATCGACGGCAAGTAGTAGCTACGGTGCTTGCAAACGACATTGGCCGATAGCGCGCCGCGCATGGTCAGCCACATCACGACTTCCGCGCCTTCGTAGCCGCCGAGTGCGGCATATTCGGCAATCGTCATCTCGGCCAGTTGCTCGGGATCACGCCCGAAGAAATCGAGAAAGCGCTGATCCCATTCGACGTTGTTAAAGCCCGCACGCTCGCCGTGCACCTGATGGGAGAGGCCGCCGGTCGCGAGAATCGCGACCTTCAGATCCTCGGGATAGCTTTCGATCGCGCGTCTAAGCGCGTGGCCCAGCTTATAGAATCTGCGCGCGTTGGGCATCGGCAATTGCAGCACGCCCATCTGGAGCGGCACCAGCTTGACCGGCCATTCGGGCTCGTGCGGGCACAACATGGACAGCGGCGAAAAACAGCCGTGATCGAGCGTCTTGCCCTGAAAGAAGGACATGTAGAATTCCTCGGTCATCAGTGACTTGCCAATATGCGCAGCCAGCCTGGGATGCCCGTCGATCGGCGGCAGATCGCGCGCGCCGCCACCCTCGTCCGCAACCGGCCATTGCGCGCCGACGCCTAGCGCGAACGCCGACTAGTGATCGAAGAAGAACGACGTAATGTGATCGTTGTAAATGGCGACGATCACATCGGGCCGCTTGTCGGCGAGCCACGCGGCCAGCGGTGCGAAATTCTCGAAGATCGGCGCCCAGACCGGATCGTCGCGCTTGTTCTTGTCGAACGCAAAACCGATGGTGGGTGTATGCGAGGCGGCGATGCCGCCGATGATGCGTGCCATACCGTACTCCTGCAAAGAGTCGCAAATCCGGCGGCGCGGTGTGCCGACGGATCGGAACGGGCGAAACGGGAATCACATTGGCATGGCTGCCAGCGCAACGCCGAAGCTCCCTATCGCTATGCGTGATGCTCAGCTTGCGGGACCGCGCTCTGCCCGACGCTGATCGCCAATCTTGCCATCAGGGGATGGAGCGGGGATTGATCTATCGCCACCTTTGCGCAGGCAGTCCGATGTGCAGGCGAGTCCGGAGGTCATAAAGTTTGCGCTGTGGGTGGGGACCGGCGCATGCCGCGAAAGCGGCCTCGCGCCCAGAAACGAGAGAAGAATCTCGACTCGTGCCGCAATGACGGTTTCCAAAACACCAATCGAAACAGGGCGACAAAGCCACGCTCCGCCGCCCCGTGTCCATCCGTACTGCCTAGCGCTTACACGCTTACATCTTCATCACGTCGACCAGCGTCTTCTTGCCGTCCTTGTAGTCGTACAGAGAGATCACGCCGTGCTGCAGGTCGCCCTTCGCATCGAACGTCGTCTGACCGGTCACGCCCTTGTAGTCGGTGCCCGCGATCTTCGCGAGAACCTTCGACGGTTCGGTCGAATTCGCGCGCTTCATCGCATCGACGACGATGTACACCGCGTCATACGTGAACGGCGCGTCGAACTCGATAGGGTGGCCGAAGCGCTTCGTGTACTTCGCCGCGAATTGCGCGCCGCCGTCCATCCGCTCGACGGCCATGCCCGCCTGCGAGCACACGACATTGCCGGCTGCCGCGCCAGCCAGTTGCGCGAGGCTTTCCGTGCACACACCATCGCCCGACAGCACTTTCGCGCGCAGGCCGAGCTGGCGCGCCTGCTTCGCGAACGGGCCGCCGGTGGCATCCATGCCGCCGTACATGATCGCGTCCGGATTCTCGCCCTTGATCTTCGTGAGAATCGCGCGGAAATCGACCGCCTTGTCGTTGGTCGCGTCGTGCGACATGACCTTCAGGCCGAGCGCCTTGGCGGTCTTTTCGAACTCGTTCGCGAGACCCTGGCCGTAGGCCGTCGAGTCGTCGACGACTGCCACGCTCTTCACGTTCAGATTCTTCGCGGCGTAGTTCGCGAGCGCCGGACCTTGCTGCGCATCGGTCGCCACAACCCGGTAGGTCGTCTTGAAGCCTTGCAGCGTATATGCCGGGTTCGTCGACGAAGGCGAGATCTGCACGATGCCCGCATCGCTATAGATCTTCGACGCCGGAATCGATGCGCCCGAGTTCAGATGGCCGACCACCGCGACGACCTTGTCGTCGACCAGCTTCTGCGCAACCTGGGTGGCCTGGCGCGGATCGGCGGCGTCGTCCTGCGCGTCGAGCACCAGTGTGATCTTCTGGCCGTTGATCGTCAGTCCCTTCGCGTTGATTTCCTCGATCGCGAGGCGCGCGCCGTTTTCATTGTCCTTGCCGAGGTGAGCCGAGCCGCCCGTCAGCGGACCGACGTGACCGATCTTGACGACCTGATCGGCGCATGCCGTGGTCGCCATGCCTGCGAATGCAATGACCGCTGCGCTGATCGGCAACAGTTTGTGAAGCTTGAACGTCATGCAGAATCTCCTCTGTGTTTCCAATCAACTGACTGTGATGCTCGTGAAGCTGATGAATTCGTGGGCGCTTATTGGGTGCTTATTGCGCGAGATGAATTGCAGCAATGGCTAGTGGATGCATCGGGCGCCCCGAATTTTGGTGCAGGACGATAACGCAAAATTGGAAATAGCAAAAGGCTTCAACGGCGTCCGCCGTTGATTGATCCATGCTTCATGGCGAAAAAACCGGTGCTGGCGCGGTGAAAGTGCGGCTTGGACGCTAGCACGCATTGGCCAGCCAATCGACAAAATTTGTAAATCTCGCATTATCTCGACAGGGCATCGCATGAAGGGCCGTTAACATTCAGGCACTTACGGAAACTGGTTGTTAACTCGGTGGGAAAGGCGCCTACTTTCGTCTTTTGGGCGGCGAAACGATGCACGAGGATGTTCTGAGTATTGAAGAGGCGTTCGGTGATCTGAAGGACCCACGCAGCCGCACGCCGGCCCATGACCTGACGGAAATGCTGATGGTGGCGTGGTGCGCGATTCTCTCGGGTGCGGACAGCTGGATCGGTATTGAACTTTGGGGCCAGACAAAGCTCGACGGGCTGCGCCGCTACATTCCGCTGGAACAGGGTATCCCGTCTCACGACACATTCGGACGGGTGTTCGCGGCGCTCAATCCGAAGCAGTTCGAAGCATGCTTCATTCGCTGGATGGGTCATCTGTGTCCAGCGCTGACCGGGAATGTGGTGGCGATTGATGGCAAGACCGTGCGTGGCTCGCATGGGCGCGGCCAGCGCGCACCTCGTGTCGGCATACGGCAGCGGGCTGGGCATCGTGCTCGGGCAGGTGCGCACAGCCGACAAGAGTAATGAGATCACGGCGATCCCTGAACTGCTCGACGCCTTGCTGCTCAAGGGCGCGATCGTTACCATCGATGCGATGGGCTGCCAGAGCGCGATCGCCGCGCGCATCGTGAAGGCTGGGGCCGACTATGTGCTCGCAGTCAAGGGCAACCAGCCCTCGCTACTCACGCACATCCGCACGACAATCGAGGCCATCGAGCGGGTTCCGCTTGCTGACTGGGGAGTGTTCATCAACGAGCACCGTACAATCGAGAAAGGCCACGGACGCATTGAGATGGACGCCCAAAAAAAAGCACAGTCTGCCGTGACCGGCGAGACCGTGCAACATTACCCTCCTGAGACTTCGTGGTTACTGATTTGCGGGTCCTGGTTCTTTATCAGAACTCGTACCCGACCTGAGCACGCACGCCTGCGTCGCCCGTCGACGTGACCGATACGGCGCCGTTCACCAGCCATTTGCCGTTCCGGGAGCGGTACGTTGCACCCACTGCCGCAGCGCTGCCGCCCTTGTAGCTGGCCCCACCGGCGGCGACGATCGTACGGCCAGGACCGGACGGCGTCATGTTCGGCATAGCCATTGCTGCTGCGATACCGGCATAAGCGTTTTTGGCGACATCGTTGATTGCCTGGTTGGTCGCATTGAACCGCTGATCGGTGTAGTCGTTGGCCTGCTGCACGCCTTGCGATACCGAGTTGTTCAGCTGACCGACATTCACTGCATCCGTATCCGCCGTACCTGCTGCGACATTGGTGATCTGGCGTTCGTTACCCGCCGAGCCCACCGACACCGAGTTGTCGCGGTCCGTCACCGAACCCTGACCCAATGCCACCGAGTTCGTATTGGCCGCCTGCGAGCCCGTACCGATCGCCGTCGAGTTGACGCCCGTCGCCGCCGCATTGGCGCCGACTGCCACAGCGTTGTCCGCTGCTGCGTTGGCACCCGCACCGATCACCGTGGCGTAGTTGCCCGAGGCAACTGCACCCGCACCTGCCGCCGTGCTTGCCACACCGCTACCCGGGTTTGCCGCATTGTTCACGGCACCAGTGGATCCCGGAAGATCGTTTGCATTGAAGTACGGGCTTCCTGGCGTTAGGTTCGACACCTGGTTCGACACCCGGTTGCCGATATCCGTCACCTGGTCCTGCAACGCCGACAGCTGGCCAAAGTTCACTGCGTCGTAGGTCGAGATACCATTGGCCACGCCCGTCACCACGCGATTGCCGGACGTGCCAGCCATGTTCACCAGCAGGCCACCCGTGCTCGCGCCCACCGTAATGTTGCCCGTGGCTGAATCCTGCTGAACCAGACCGATCGAACCGTTGCTGATCTGCGTCTGCACGTCCTGGATGTCCGTCGTGTTCTGGGTCACGCGGCCGTCAAGATTGCTGACCGCATCACCCACGCTGTGAACCGTCGTGCCGCCCACGCTGTAGCTCGGTGCGCTGATCGTGCCGTCCGCGTTCACCGTCGAACCGCCACCCAGCGCGCCCGCCACCGAGCTGCTGGCGCCATACAGCTGGCTGCCGTTGATCGCGTCCACGCTCGCGGCGTTCACCGCGCCAGCT
>NZ_JARESU010000680.1:0-333 GCF_046027075.1 Paraburkholderia sp. RL18-085-BIA-A
TCATGACATGGGTGACGCGCGAGCGTCCGGAATCCGACTGACTAGCTGCGAAGGGAACGACTCGCTATGCCGTCACGCTGGGTTCCGGTAGCCAGAAGCAGGAGTTACTGATTGACGATGGCGGAAGGATGATCGCCACTGACGCAGGCGAAGACGGCGATTGAACGAGCGCCACTCGCGGATGAATGCTGCACGGTGAACACACTGGATCTGGTGCAAAATAGCCGGTCTGAACGATGTTATATCTATATATAGGATATCTTATTGAATCGAGAATACTGCATTCCAGGTAGTGGGTACAGCCGTATCCTTGAGTCGCAAGCTGGCAAGCCA
>NZ_JARESU010000681.1:0-331 GCF_046027075.1 Paraburkholderia sp. RL18-085-BIA-A
TGTTCCGAGTCAACCAGAACATTAAACCGACAGCGTGAATCTACGCGCACGGCTTCGTGCGCCCGCGCCGCGTGGTTGTGTTCAGGTGAACGCTCTGCCGGCATCGCCGTCTTCGTTGATGGCTGACTTGCGCTTGTGTCGCCCGCAGCCTGAAGAGTGTCCACGTCGCGCCGAAAACTGATCAGCGCGACGCGTGAATGAAATCAGGGGTCTTCGCGGAAAAGTGTGATGGTTTTTCACGATGAAAGCGTCGGAGAGCCAATCTGGGCAAGGGTTTGCGCGTCTTGATGGCGTCGCGAAATCGGGCATGATTTCGCGATGGCTACTTCAC
>NZ_JARESU010000682.1:0-326 GCF_046027075.1 Paraburkholderia sp. RL18-085-BIA-A
TGGGTCTTTCGATCCACACGGCTCAAGCCTCTGCAAAGGCATCTTTCGACACCCGGTTTCACAACTGTATTTCCGGCAGACTAATGATTTCTACGGCAATTGAGATGGTGCATCTGAAGGTTGCCTGCGGCATCCGACCCGCCCTCGGCTCTCGTCACAATATGACGAACATCCCAGGGGGTGCCCTTTGTGATGGGTTCCTGGCAGGTCGAACACATGCCATCCTGCCTTCGCCAAACACGGTAAAACTTCGCACGGCCTTTTGATGAGTTCTGCATTTTCGTGGCCCATCGGGACTCGAAGTAATGCTCCCATTCTGGGTCGTA
>NZ_JARESU010000683.1:0-325 GCF_046027075.1 Paraburkholderia sp. RL18-085-BIA-A
TCGGCGCCGAGCTACAGCGTGGGCGGCACGACGGTTGGCAACGTGGGTGATGCCATTACCAACATCGACGGCCGCACGACGCAGAACACCACCGAGATCACGAACGTGCAGAACCAGCTGGCGGATGGCTCGATCGGTCTGGTGCAGCAGGACGCGACCACGCGTGACCTCACGGTGGGCAAGGACACGGACGGCACGGTGGTGAACGTGTCGGGCACGGCGGGCACCCGCACGGTGACGGGCGTGGCCGCGGGCGCGGTGAACGCCACGAGCGTGGACGCGATCAACGGCAGCCAGCTGTACGGCGCCAGCAGCTCGGTGGCGA
>NZ_JARESU010000684.1:0-325 GCF_046027075.1 Paraburkholderia sp. RL18-085-BIA-A
AATCGCCGCGTAGAAAAACTTGACTCGACTGCTACAAGATCAATTCAGTCAAGGAATCTAGCTGGCGCCGGACACACCTGCTGCCAAATCGTCCTCGAATTCGGCAAGCCACGCTGTGCCGTGGCCAGCATCGTAGATGCAGACCTTGTCGTTGCTCAATCGGGTAATCGTGACCTGTCGGTGGATCGGCCCGACTAGACCGCCAGCCGGATACTCATCTGCGTCGCTGATGTCGAAGTCGTGGATGTCGAAACCATGGCTTGCTGCAGCCGCCTTCGCGTCCTCCTTATCGGAACGTTTTCGGGTCTTTCAGCGGACGCTTTGC
>NZ_JARESU010000685.1:0-324 GCF_046027075.1 Paraburkholderia sp. RL18-085-BIA-A
GCGACAACCCGGTCAGCCAGACGCGAGTGTTGATCTGGTACAGCGTCGGATAGCGTACGTCGGGCATTCTGTTTTCCTCATTGCTCGCCGGGGTGTTCTCCGCTCACCTGCTCCCTGATGACCCGCGACATCACGCGCCCACGATCGGTTTCCAGCATGGTCCTGGCGTCGACGCGCCCGAACAGGTCGAGCATCGGAGCGACCAGACCCGTCCAGCCGGTCTGGTGACTGGCGCCAAGGCCCGCGCCGTTGTCACCATGGAAGTACTCGTAAAACAGGATCAGGTCGCGCCAGTGCGGATCGTTCTGGAATTTTTCCGTTCCT
>NZ_JARESU010000686.1:0-324 GCF_046027075.1 Paraburkholderia sp. RL18-085-BIA-A
CGGAACGGAAAAATTCCAGAACGATCCGCACTGGCGCGACCTGATCCTGTTTTACGAGTACTTCCACGGTGACAACGGCGCGGGCCTTGGCGCCAGTCACCAGACCGGCTGGACGGGTCTGGTCGCTCCGCTGCTCGACCTGTTCGGGCGCGTCGACGCCAGGACCATGCTGGAAACCGATCGTGGGCGCGTGATGTCGCGGGTCATCAGGGAACAGGTGAGCGGAGAAGACCCCGGCGAGCAATGAGGAAAACAAAATGGCCGACGTACGCTATCCGACGCTGTACCAGATCAACACTCGCGTCTGGCTGACCGGGTTGTCGT
>NZ_JARESU010000687.1:0-322 GCF_046027075.1 Paraburkholderia sp. RL18-085-BIA-A
GCCTGCCCTTGAATTCCTGACAGCGCGAGCGGCGGCAGTGGGTCCGACTACGGCCGGTCGCGACCTCGCGGCGGGCACCCGACCTGAAGTTTCGGCATACCATGGTTGGCACTGGTGCAGGCTCTGGTAACTTCGACGGGACCCGCACGGACGCCCCTCGACTCTGCAGCGCGGATCGCGCACTGTGACGATCGAGCGCGAAACAAGGAGGGTCCACGATGCGCGCACGAAGTGTGAGCCAGGGGAGGCGCGATTTTCTTCGCAGGTCGGGTGCGGTGCCGTCCACGTTGCTGCTGTTGGCGCTCGGAATAACCAACGAAGA
>NZ_JARESU010000688.1:0-321 GCF_046027075.1 Paraburkholderia sp. RL18-085-BIA-A
CGCCGCTGCATCAACAGCGTGTTTTGCCGGCCAGCAGCGCTACGGCGGCAGGACCGAAAAGTTATGGAAGGAACCCACCATGTCTAGCAGATTGCGAACCCGAAAACGCACCCGACCTGCCATGTCGCCGCTGCTGCATGCGCTTACGTTCAGTCGGGCTGCACACGAGCCCGTAACGCAAGCAATGCTTTTGCAGTGCTACACAGGGTTGGACGCGTTCCGGCGAGGTCATGGCTCGCGCAAGCTGTTTGCGACTTTAGGCCGACAGTTACTCGTTGCCGAAGAGCTGTGTCGTTTCGGATATCGTCCAGACGAAATTGG
>NZ_JARESU010000689.1:0-317 GCF_046027075.1 Paraburkholderia sp. RL18-085-BIA-A
CAACGCCGACGATCCGTTGTGCATGAAGATGGCGGATCATACCGATGCGAGTCGGCTGTGCTACGTCACGATGAACGCCGCGCACCCGTTGGTCGGCGAGCATATTCGCGCGGGCGGCGCGGCGTTCGTGCTGGAGGAAGAAGCCGGCGGTCACCTGATCGTGCTGTGGGATGGCGGCCGTCGCATTCCATTGTTGTGGACATATCTGATTCCCGCCACTGTGCAAGGGCTCGCGCTGCACAATGTGCAGAACGCGATGTTCGCCGCGGCGCTTGCCCGTGGCCTCGGAATCGACGTCGAGGGCATCCAGCTCGGTC
>NZ_JARESU010000069.1:0-45831 GCF_046027075.1 Paraburkholderia sp. RL18-085-BIA-A
CTTAGGCGTCGAACATGAGGATTGAAGTCAAGTATTTCGCAAGCATCCGCGAAGCAACCGGACTGACGCATGAAACGGTCACACTAAACGCGGGCGCGGACGCTACGCCGACCGTGGACAGCTTGCGCACGCTGCTGGCGCAACGCAGTTCGGCGCTTCGCGAAGCGCTCACAACCGGGCGTCCCGTTCGAGCGGCCGTCGATCATGTGATGCGCGCGGGAAGTTTCCAACTGACGGACGGTTGTGAAGTGGCGTTCTTTCCGCCGGTGACGGGCGGCTGATATCGACTCGCGTCATACGCAGGTATCAATCGAAGTATTCGTTAGCGCCTAACGTACGCTCGGGTTCGTCAGCATTGCTGCGACCCTTGTCCTCGGCGCATACGTCCTATCGCGCGCCGAACAGAATGGCCCCACATGATCCTCGATACGATCGCGTATCGGGTCAGGCACGCGAGCGGACCTCATCTGGAGCTGCACCGCCGCTCAGGCCTGCCGCGCGACTTGACAGCCCGGCATAAGGCCACGCGCAAGTGTCGACGCTTAGCGCATGCACACGCCGACGAGCTTGCCGACCGTGATCAGCGCCTTTTCGATTTCCGGCGACCACGTATAGCTGTAATTGAGCCGGATGAAATTGCGGTAGCTGTTCGTCGTGGAGAACATATAACCCGGCCCGATCGTAATGCCTTGTTCGAGCGCGAGCTGGTAGAGCTTCATCGAGTCCACGTCTGGCGGCAGTTCGACCCACAGCACGTACCCACCCATCGGATGCGACGTGCGCGTGCCTTCGGGGAAAAACCTCTTGACGGTCGCAACCATGAGGTCCGCCTGCTGCGCAAACGCCTTGCGTACGCGCCGCAAGTGATGTTCGTAGCCGTCCTTCTCCAGGTATTCCGCGATCGCGAGCTGCGGCACCCACGGCGTCGTCAGCGTATTGAGAAATTTGAGTTTTTCGACCTGGTCCCGGTAACGGCCGGGAATCGTCCAGCCAATCCGATACGCGGATGTCAGGCTCTTTGAAAACGACGCGCAGTGCAGTACCAGCCCTTTCGTATCGTACGACTTGAGGGGACTGGGATGCGAGTTGCCGAAATACAGTTCGTTGTAGACGTCGCTTTCGATAGCCGGCACGTCGTGCCGCTCAAGCAGCTCGACCAGATCGCGCTTTCTCTCGTCGGGCATCTGGAACCCGAGGGGATTCTGGAAATTCGGCATCACCATGCACGCCGCGATGCGACGCGTGTCGAGAAGCCGGGAAAGCGCGCCAATATCGATTCCTTCATGAGGATGCGTCGCGACTTCGATCGCGCGCATTCCCATCCGCTCGATCGCGTGCAGCATCGCGTAGAACGTCGGCGACTCGACGGCCACCGTATCACCGGGCTTCGCGACGGCTTGCAAGCACAGATTGATGGCCTCGGTCGCCCCGAGCGTCACGACAATCTCGTTGGGATCCACCGTCACGCCGTTCTCCAGGTACCGGCGCGCGATTTGTCGGATCAATTGCGGATTCCCCGGCGGTAGTTCAGCGGCCAAACCCCACTGGGTCTTGCGTCGCGCGATACGGTAGGCATAGCGGTTGATCTTGTCGAGCGGGAACAACTTCGGGTCGGGGTAAGGCGAGCCCAGCGGCACCGCCGACTCGGTTCCGATCGAACGCAATGTGGACAACACGAGCCGGCTGACGTCCACTTGCGCGGACACCGCGATCGGCTTCGAAGTCAGCAGCTCATTCGCAGCCGTATTGCCTGCGCTGGCCGGCGTGAGACGAACGAAGTACCCGGATTGCGGGCGGCTTTCGATGATGCCCTTGCTTTCGAGCAGCAAATACGCGTGGATCACCGTCGTAATGCTGAGCTTGTGATGCTGGCTCGTCTGCCTGACCGATGGGATGCGATCGCCGTGGCGAAACACGCCGCGCCGGACCTGGCGTTCGATGTCCTTCGCCAACCTCTCGTATAACTTCACCGACTCTCTCCAGTTAGCGCGACGTTCCATCGCGGCGCGGGCTGTGTCGCGACCTCCCGCGTTTAGCGGTCAACTGTACTCTTCCAGGGCACAGTTTTCGGGGCGTGGCGTCGTACCTGAACTGTACTCTTTTCATCACCACAGCTTTGTGCGCTCTGCGCATGGTCGAAGACTCTTAACCTTCAGTCACCGCACGCGCCACGCGATACTCCCGACCTCCAAGGCGCAAGCAAAGCGTAAGTCTACGGAGCTGATGTCATGGAAAAATCCAAGCCGCAGGGTCGCATCGAGCCCTATCATCACCCGGCCGCCGGCTGGGGCGCACTGAAGTACGTTGCCATCAACCTGATCAAGGAGAAGGTTGCAGGCGGCAACTACAAGACCCTCTTCAAACAGAATCAGCCTGACGGTTTCGATTGTCCCGGCTGTGCGTGGCCGGACCGCCAACATGCTTCGACCTTCGAGTTCTGCGAGAACGGTGTGAAGGCGGTTGCCGCCGAGGCGACCAGCAAGCGCGTGACACCCGCGTTCTTCGACGAGTACACGGTCGAGACGCTGATGAAGCAGACCGATTACGAACTCGAACAGCACGGCCGGTTGACCGACCCGATGGTCTATAACGCGCTCTCCGACAAGTACCAGCCGATCTCCTGGGACGACGCGTTCCGGCTGATCGGGAAGCACCTGAATACGCTCGACAACCCGGACCAGGCAGCGTTCTACACGTCGGGCCGCGCGAGCAACGAAGCCGCATTCCTGTATCAGCTGTTTGTGCGCATGTACGGCACCAACAACTTCCCGGATTGCTCGAACATGTGCCACGAGGCGACGAGCCGCGGCCTGCCCACCACGGTCGGGATCGGCAAGGGCACGGTCACGCTTGACGATTTCGAACTCGCCGATACGCTGCTGATCTTCGGCCAGAATCCCGCGACGAACCACCCGCGCATGCTCGGCGAGCTGCGCGAATGCGCCAAACGCGGCGCCATCATCGTGTCGATCAATCCACTGAAGGAGCGAGGGCTCGAGCGCTTCTCAAGTCCCCAGCACCCACTGGAAATGCTGACAATGTCGAGCACAAAGATCGCATCGACCTTCATCCAGCCGAAGCTCGCCGGTGATTTCGCGCTGCTTAAAGGCGTCGCGAAGCGCGTGCTCGAACTCGATGACGAAGCGCTCGCGCAAGGCACCGAACGCATTCTTGACGTCGCGTTCATCGCACAGCACACCTCCGGCTTCGAGGCTTTCGCAACCGATCTGCGCGCCGCAAGCTGGACCGCGCTCGAAGCCGAATCGGGTGTGGCCCGCGAAGACATCGAAGGCCTCGCCCGCATCTACGTCAACGGCAAACGCGTGATCGCAACCTGGGGTATGGGTCTCACGCAGCACAAGAACTCGGTTGCGACCGTGCACATGCTGTCGAACCTGATGATGATGCGCGGCAATATCGGTCGCGAAGGCGCGGGCCTGTGCCCGGTTCGCGGCCACTCGAACGTGCAGGGCAACCGTACGGTCGGCATCGAAGAGCAGCCGTCGCAGGCATTCCTCGACCGCCTCGGCCAGGTGTTCGATTTCGAGCCGCCGCGCGAGCACGGCTACGACGTCGTCGAAACGATCGAAGCGATGCTCGAGGGCCATGTGAAGGTGTTCCTCGGCCTCGGCGGCAACTTCTCGATTGCGACACCGGACACGCCGCGCACGTGGGATGCGCTGCGCGCCTGCGACCTGACCGTCCATATCACCACCAAGCTCAACCGCAGCCATCTCGTGCACGGCAAGGACGCGCTCATCCTGCCGACCCTGGGTCGCACCGAAATCGACATCCAGGGCGGCGTGTCGCAAGGCGTGACTGTCGAAGACTCGATGAGCATGGTCCACGTCTCCTACGGCATGAACATCCCGGCATCGAAGAACCTGATGTCGGAACCCGCGATCGTCGCGCACATTGCCAACGCGACGCTCGGAAGCGCGAAAGTCGACTGGCTCGGCTACGCAAAAGATTATGCGCGCGTGCGCGACGCGATCGCGAGCGTCCTCGACGACTTCGAACACTACAACGAACGGATCGCGAATCCGGGCGGCTTTCACCTGCGCATCGCCTCCCGCGAGCGCGACTGGCAGACCCCTACCGGCAAGGCAAACTTCGTCGTCCATCAGATCGAGGAGGACACCCCGATCCGCCGCGCGAAGAAGCTGCACGGCGAACGCGTGATGACGCTGATGACGACCCGTTCGCACGACCAGTACAACACGACGATCTACGCGCTCGACGACCGCTACCGCGGCGTGTTCGGCCAACGCCGTGTCGTGTTCGTGAACCCCAGGGACCTGGACATGCTCGGTTTCAAAGCGGGCGATTGGGTCGACATGACGACCGTGTGGGACGACGGCATCGAACGGCGGGCCGACTCGTTCCTGCTCGTCGAGTACGACATTCCGCGTGGCTGCATCGGCTCGTACTACCCCGAGACGAACCCGCTCGTCCCGCTCTCGAGCGTCGGCGACGTCTGCAACACGCCGACCTCCAAGTCGGTGCCAGTGCTGCTGCATCGGTCCGCGCCGCCGGCCGCAAGCGCCGCAGCGTGAGGCCACCGCCTCATGAGTTGAACAGCGCGCCGGGCGGCGCGCTCATCTGATTTTCACTTTGCCTTTGGTGCCCGATATGCCACTCGAAGCCTTACATCTCGCACGCGGCCAGTTCGCAATGACCGCTATCTTCCATATCCTGTGGCCCATTCTGACGATCAGTCTGTCGGCCTTTCTGCTCGTCGTCGAAATTCTATGGGTGCGTACGAGCGAGGTCGTGTGGTATCGGCATGCGCGCTTCTGGAGCAAGCTGCTTGTTCTGAATTTTGCCGTCGGCGTCGTGAGCGGCATTCCGATGGAGTTTCAGTTCGGCACCAACTGGGGACCGTTTTCGCAATTCACCGGCCAGTTCGTCGGCAACATCCTCGGCTTCGAAGGCGCGATGGCCTTCATGCTCGAAGCGGGTTTCGTCGGCATCATGATGCTTGGTTGGGGGCGTGTGCCGAAGGGGGTGCATCTGTTCGCCACCTCGATGGTCGCCCTCGGATCGTCGATCTCCGCGTTCTGGATCATGGTCACCAACTCGTGGATGCAGACGCCGGCCGGCGTCGCGGTCGTCGACGGCAAAGTCGTCGTGACCGACTATGTGAAGGCCATCTTCAACCCGGACATGGTCTGGGGCGTGTCGCACATGTGGTTCGCCGCGCTCGAAACCGGCCTCGTGGTCGTCGCCGGACTTTCTGCCTACTACCTGCTGAAGCGCCGCAATCCCGAATTTTTCGTGCGCTCGTTCAAGCTCGCGCTGCTGTTGCTCGTGTTCATCGCGCCGGTGCAGATCTGGCTCGGCGATTCGAGCGGCGTCGACGTCTTCGCAACCCAGCCGGCCAAGGGCGCGGCGATCGAAGGTCACTGGGAAACCAACGCCCCCGGCACCGGCGCTTCCTGGTCGCTGCTCGCATGGCCCGACAAGGCGAAACAACGCAACGACTGGTCGATCGAAGTCCCCGGCCTGCTGAGCGTCCTCGGCACGCACAGCCTGCACGGCCAGGTGAAGGGCCTCGCGGACATTCCGGTCGCCGACCAGCCGCCACTGCTGCCGCTCCTCTACTACACGTTCCGCGCGATGGCAGGCATCGGCTTCCTCTTCATGGTCCTTGCTTTCTGGACGACATTCGCATTGCGCAAGGCGCGCGGCCGGCTCGATGCGCTGCTCGCGCAACGCAAGTTGCTGCTCGCGTGGGTACTGGCCATTCCGCTGCCATATATCGCGGTCGAATGCGGCTGGATCGTGCGCGAAGTCGGTCGCCAGCCTTGGGTCGTGTACGGATTGCTCCGCACCGAACACGCGGCCTCCGCCATCTCTCCTATTGCGATTACCGGCAGCATGGTGATGTTCGCCGTCTTCTACGTGGTCTTGCTGTCGTCGTTCTTCTACTTCGCACGCCGCTGGCTGAAGAACGGGCCCGACGTCACGCTCTCACCCCCGGCCGAGCCGTCACATCAATCCGTCGCGCGCACGGCCGTCGAGTATTGATCCGACTACGGCTCCGTTCAAGATAATCGAAAAAGGTCACTCAAAATGAATCCAGTCACTGCTGAAAGTTTGTTAAGTCAGGCATGGTTTTGCCTGATCGGACTGATGCTCGTGCTTTACGTGATCACCGACGGCTTCGACCTCGGTGTCGGCATCCTGAGTCTCTTCCGTTCGAAGGAATCCGAGCGAGACCTGATGATCCAGTCAATCGGGCACGTCTGGGACGCCAACGAAACGTGGCTCGTCGTGCTCGGCGGCGCCCTCTTCGGGGCATTCCCGGCAGCGTATGCGACTTTACTGTCGGACCTGTACGTGCCTGTGATGGTGCTGATCGCGAGCCTGATCATGCGTGGCGCCGCGATCGAATTCCGTCACGCCGCGACAGGCGCACGACCGATATGGGACCGCGTGTTCGGCATCGGCAGCCTGTTAGCCGCTGCGTGCCAGGGGGTGATTCTTGGGAACGTCATCACCGGCCTGTTGCCTGGCAGCCTTCACGTGGGATTCGTCGCGATGACCGCAATCGGCGTCGTGTCGGGCTATGCGCTGCTCGGCGCAACGTGGCTCGTGAAGAAGACCAATGGCCGGCTGCAAGCGGCTGCACGGCGCTACTCGATGATCGCGGTCGTCACGACGGTCGCCGCCGCCATCGTGATCTCGATCGGCACGCTGATCGTGAGCCCGATCGGCGCCGAGCGTTGGGCACAAGCTGGTGTGTTCCATGTGCTGGTCGCCCTGGCGATCGTCGCGGCGCTGGCGTTCTGCTACGTCCTCTATTCGGTGTATATGGGCAGCGAGCACGGGCCGTTCAATGCGTCGATGGTCCTGTTCGTCGCATCGTTCGCCGGCCTCGCTGTCAGCCTCTTCCCGGATATCGTGCCGGGACAGCTGAGCATCGCGTCTGCCGCGTCGAACAGCACGACGCTGATCTTCATGCTGATCGGCATCGGCACCGTGATGCCGATCATGATCGGCTACAACCTGTACCAGTACCACCTGTTCCGCGGCAAGGTCATTCCGGTCCACCATTGATCGATAGTCTTACACCGCCAAACACTGGAGCGCGAAGTGATCGTCAGGCCCCCGCATAACTGGTTCCGCATGCTGTTCGTGTGGAATGGATCGGTACTTCAATCGATCATTCCGCAACTGGCCGTCCTCGCGCTGGTGGGGGTACTGGCGGTCATCGCACACGGGTACAGGTTCGGGGCGAGTATTCCGCTCAACACCACGCCGTTCACGCTGTGCGGCGTTGCGCTCACGATCTTCCTCGCATTTCGGAACAACGCGAGCTACGACCGCTTCTGGGAGGCCCGGCGCCTTTGGGGGAATATCCTCATCTCGGCGCGCAATCTGACGTCGCAAGCGCTTTGCTACGTGCCGGACGATGCGGCGAAGTTCGACCGGACCGACTTCGTGCGCGGGCTCATCGGCTTCGTCTATGCACTCAAGCATCATTTGCGCAAGACCGATCCGACGCCCGATCTCCTGCGCTACCTCGGCGCCGAGCGAGCCCGTGTGCTGCATGCAAAACACTATCGGCCCACAGTGCTCCTGAACGAGTTCCGGCATACGGTGAGCAAGTTGCAGCGGCGCGGGGCGATCTCCGACACGCAGGCGTGGATGTTCGACAACCAGCTCAACGAACTGGGAACGATGGTCGGCGGCTGCGAGCGAATCGCGTCGACACCGATCCCCTACCCGTACGCCGTGCTGCTCCATCGCACCGTGTACGCCTACTGCTTGCTGCTGCCGTTCGGCCTGGTCGATTCGATCGGCACCGCAACCCCACTCATCTCCGTGTTCGTGTCGTACACGCTGATTGCGCTCGAGGCGATCGCAAGCGAAGTATCCGAACCCTTCGGCCTTGCGCCGAACAACCTGGCGCTCGACGCGATGACCGGCAATATCGAGCGCTCGCTGCTCGAACTGTGCGACGAAGCGCTTCCTGCCGAAACGAAGCCGGACCGGCGCTACCAGCTGACATAACCGCGGGCTGCATCGCGCGGCCGCCATTCTGTAGCTTGCCGATGCGGCCCACTTCGCACCCTCCCGCCGCTCACCGCGTGCGTACGATGCGTCCAACGCAATGCGGGCCGGCTCAAGCGCGACGCCCCGCACTCCACTGCCCCGAAGGAGAAAAGATGTCCTGCGATCTAACCACCGAACATACCGGAAGCGTTGCGCGCCCGATCGTCCGCCGCCGGCGAGGCGTGTCGACGGTTGTCACGGATCGAGTCGTCGAGGAATTCCCGGTTGCGCTTGTCTTCAACGGCATTTCGCACGCGGTCATGATGGCAACCCCGCTCGATCTCGAAGCGTTCGCGGTGGGCTTTGCGCTGACCGAAGGGATCGTCGAGCGCGCCGCCGACATCTACGATCTCGAAGTCTTCATGCACGCCGACAGCGCAGAGGTGCAGTTGACGATTGCACAACCGGCGTTCCTGCAATTGAAAGGCAAGCGGCGCGCCCTCGCCGGCCGTACCGGCTGCGGCGTATGCGGGATCGAAAGCGTCGAATTGCTGGATCTGCAACCGCAGAAGATCGCGCGTCGCCAGGGTGCCCCCGACGTATCGCCTTCGGCGATCGAATCCGCAGCGCGCGAACTACCGGACCGGCAGATCCTTATGCGCGAGACCGGAGGAGTCCACGCTGCGGCATGGTGCAAGCCTGACGGCTCCATCGTCGAAGTGTTCGAGGACGTGGGTCGCCACAACGCACTCGACAAGTTGATCGGCGGTCTCGCTCGCCGCCAGGAAGACATGCAGGACGGCTTCGTCTTTCTGTCGAGCCGGGCGAGCTACGAGTTGGTGCGCAAGACGGCCCGAATGAACATTGCGTTGCTCGCCACGATATCGGCGCCGACCTCGCTCGCGATCGACATCGCTCAACGTGCCCGCATCCGTCTCTTGAGCTTCTGCCGGCAAGATGGCTTTGTCGAGTACTCGGCGAACGACCCTCCGGGTCCAGTGCTCCAACCCGCATCCACGGCAACCGTTCGCACGGATGCGGTACAAGCCAACGGACCAAACCCAGCCCCCTGTGACAATGGCCTCTGACCAGCGGGCCTGGTGTTGCGACTGGCGCAGAATGACCGGCCTCGGCTCAATCCGAACTTCCGAGGTGGCCGACGAGGCGGAGGGTCAGCGTGGGGAATGAAGGGGCGCTTCGCCGATAGACCGACGTTCGAATGCGTGTCCGATTGCGCGGGCGAACGGCTCAGCCTGGCCGTGTGTTGCCGGATGCATCGGACCCATCTCGTCCCCATACAGTGACGTTCGTCAGTGTCGCGTCGACCGGCAGAGGATCGGCCATACCTTGGCGTTGCCCGCGACACCGGTCGATGCCCAACCGGCGCAACGGGCAATAGGTCAGGTGAGACGCTGCGCCGCAGTGCGTACCGGGGGGCCATGATCTATGCTTACCCGTCTCCTCCATGTTCTTCCTCGGCGCATGGATTCGGCCCGCCAGCTTAGGCGGGCTTTTTTTTTATTTCAAAACGGAGAGTGAAACATGTCGCACGAACATGCCCCCCATGACGAAGCCATCGAACACGCAGCGCGTGCAGGCGATCCTCTATCGCGTTGGGTAGCCGTTTTCACTGCGATACTGGCCGCCATCGCGGGTCTTCTACATTACGAAGAAGGTGTGCTGCAGACGCAGGCCCTATTGTTCAAGAACCAGGCCGTGCTGCTACAAAGCAAAACTAGCGACGAATGGAATCTTTACCAGGCCGAATCCAGTAAAGGCCACATGATGGAGATCGCCGCCGGGTTGTCCGGACCCGAAAAGCAGCGGAACTATCGCGATCAGATCAACAAGTACGAGAACCGTAAGAAAGATATCTCGGCGAAGGCGCATGAGATGGAACAGCAGGTAGCCGAAGCAAACCTGCAATCGGAGCGCAAGGAGCATCCGCAGCACATGTTTGGTCAGGCGCTGGCGCTAATCAATGTCGCTATTTCGCTAGCGGCGGTTACATCGTTGATCGGCAGTCGAAAGCTCTTCGTCGTGGCGGCCTGTTCAGGTGCCGTGGGCATCGGCGTGTCTATCGCTGCCTTTTTGCACATATGATTCGGCTTTCCACGTCTGTCGCGCCCGCAAGAGGCATGGCGGTGTGATTGAAAAACATAGCCTGTCTCGGCGTACGCGCAACGGCAAGCATAGTTGGATGCGCGCAGCGGATTTGTCGGTAGCGGCTGTTCGCGACAACGCGGGGGAGACGCTCGCTCGGACGGCGGCGTTCGCCGATGTCCCGACCAGCATTATCCGCGCATGAACGTCTCTTGTTTGGGTACTAAGTTGACTTTCGAACGTCTAGGTGAAGGCGTCGACGACTGCCCGTTCATGGCCGGACTGGGTCCGACGATGTCCGGTTCAGGTTGTTAAGACACTATGACTTTCCGTGAGGCAGAGGCTGGCCTGCCGTGAGAAATCAATCGCGGGTTAGCATTTCTGCCAGAGCCGCATGGTGTGGACAGCGCCACACCCGGCGATTTCCGTCACGCAGGCCAGCATGGAGAACGATAGGACGGTGTACGTGGGAGTGGATGTTCACGTCCCACCTGAAAGTTGCTTGAGTTTCTGTTTCACTGAAAAGAGTATGACCTGATGAAACCGGTTGTTCCATCAACCGTTCCCTACCTGGAGATGCTGAGCCGGTAACAGCTCGGTGTGAAGCTGCGGGGACAACGTAGCCGACGGGCAACCGGTACGCCGAACCGCGAGGAGGCGGAATCTGCCCGCACGAAGGCGGAGAGGAGCAAGGGATGAGCGGGTACGATCAACATATGTGAACTTCCGATAAACATCGTCACCAGTAACAAGCCAAACGTGCTGACACGCTTGAACCAAAACGGTACGCGGTGTGGAGTGGCCTTCGTGGAATGGCCACCATGGACTACAAACCGCCGGCGAATAGGAAAGGTCCGCCCCGCTCGGAAACTCATGCGGAACAGGGTAAGCCCATCACGCCGCCGGCAACTGCAGGCGAACCGCAGGGGTATCGTCGCGAATTGCGGCATTACCGCGGGCTTTGGCGGAGCCCCGGCTGCACGACATCCGCTGCAAAGGCACGGTCGATCGTACGCGCATGGCCTCGTACGGACTCAGTAGCAACAGGGAGATACCCACATCTGCCTCTCTAAGGCGTACGGCTCGAAGGTCGCTGATCGACCCTAACCCGCCGCCGGCGGTACGTCATTGTCGATGCCGCAACGAATGTGCCGAACCGAACGCTGATTAAACCCACACCATAAACGACGTTCCGGGTAATTACCGAATCAGATCAACATCATTACAATTTCTTCATTATCCAGATTCATAAACTTCACTCACGTTTCGAAATCCCTGCTGCATAGTTGCGCATAAGCAATCAGTTATTGTTTGGCCAGAAAAATACAACTGTTTTAGGTCGGGCCTGAACCCTATGATCCGTTTCCATGAAGGATATACCCGCCAGACGTGTGAGACGGCAGGAAATCAACCAGGCGTCAGATTATTTCCGATCTGGCATTTCGATTAACAACCTCACTCAATACTTAATCTGATAACACGTACCCGTACAATCCAGGCGATTAAATTTCCTGATTATTGACACACCACATGAAGCAACTGGAATCAACCTGCATTAACCCGTTTAAGCATATAAAGGAATTAACATGACTGATCTGTCTCGACGCAAAGTTCTGGTCGGCGCCGCTGCTTCCGCTGCGGCCCTTGGCGCGGCGGCCACGGCCAAAGCCGCCTCGTTCGGCAACCCGGACCGGCCGCCCGAAGGCCTGATCAACGCGCAGAGCCCGACCAGTCGGAGCGATCCGGGCCCGCAGAATCCTGCGATCGCCAACCAGTTCCCGTCATTCCAGAATCCGCCCGCAACCGACATCAACGGCATGCCGCTCTTCTGGGCCTCGTTCAACAATGCGCACAAGCGTTATCAGAACGGCGGATGGGCGCGTGAAGTGACGCAGGATGACTTCGCGATTTCAGAGGACATTTCGGGCGTGAACATGCGTCTCTCGGCCAATGGCATCCGTGAAATGCACTGGCACCAGCAGGCCGAGTGGGCCATCATGGTGGACGGAAGATGCCGGATCACGATCCTGGACGAACAAGGCCGTCCGCAGGTAGCCGATGTCAAAACCGGCGACCTCTGGTATTTCCCCCCGGGCCTGCCGCACTCGTTGCAAGGCCTTGGTCCGAGCGGCGCTGAATTCGTCCTCGCGTTCGACAACGGCCGCGCATCCGAATTCAACACGCTCCTGGTGACGGACTGGATTGCGCATACGCCGCCCGAGGTGCTCGCCCGGAACTTCAACGTGCCGGCCGACGTATTCAAGAATATCCCTCTCGACAATCTGTGGATCTTCCAGGGCAACGACCCCGGCTCGCTGCAGGCCGCGCAACGCGCAGTGGCGAGCCCTCTCGGGGCGCCGATGCATCCGTTCGTCTTCTCGCTCGGCGACTTGCCGCCGCTCAAACAAACCAAAGGCGGGACGGTGCAGATTGCCGACAGCCGTAACTTCAAGGCAGCGGCAAACATCGCCGCTGCGCTGGTCACGGTCAAGCCGGGCGGCATCCGCGAGTTGCACTGGCATCCGAACGCGGACGAGTGGCAGTACTACATCAAGGGTCAAGGCCGGATGACGGTATTCGACACGGGCCCGAAGGCGGCGACCGCCGACTTCCGTGCAGGCGACATCGGCTACGTGAAGAAGAGTCTCGGACATTACGTGGAGAACACCGGCGACACCGACCTGGTCATGGTTGAAGTCTTCAAGACCGACCACTTCGCGGAAGTTTCGCTCTCCGACTGGCTGACGCACACGCCGCCGCAGATGATCATGGACACGCTGAACATCAGTGCTGCAGACCTCGCGCGCTTCCCGAACAATCGTCCGGACATTCTGCCGATCTGATCCGCACGGTCGCGGGCGCGGCGCATGCGCGCTGCGCTCCCCAACCGCTCTGCCTCATTTTGAAGAGTCTCCAACAAACATGACGTCACCACTTTGCAAGTTGATCCAACCCGGCGTCGGGCCGACTGGCAGCGTGACGCTGCAGACCGAGCTTGCGGTGCGCGCGTCACTCGATGGACGCAGCAAAGGCCTGCTGGCATTGCTACCGTTCGTCGGGCCGGCGGTGATCGCGTCGGTCGGCTATATGGACCCTGGCAACTTTGCCACCAACCTGCAAGCCGGCTCGACGTACGGCTATCAATTGCTTTGGGTGGTGTTGATTGCAAACCTCGTGGCAATGCTGTTCCAGGCGATGTCCGCGAAACTCGGCATCGTCACAGGCCGCAATCTTGCACAACTCTGCCGTGAGCAGTTTTCGCCGTCCGTGGTAATCGGCATGTGGATCGCATCGGAAGTGGCTGCCATTGCCACGGATATCGCCGAATTCCTCGGCGGCGCATTAGGCATCTCCTTGCTGTTTCACGTCTCGCTCGTGGTCGGGATGGGCGTGACTGGCGTTGTAACCTTCGCCATCCTGTCGCTCGACAAACGCGGTTTTCGTCCGCTTGAACTAGTGATTGCCGGGCTCGTTGCGGTGATCGGTCTTAGCTATCTGTGCGAACTCGTGATCGCGCCGCCGGACTGGCATGCGGCACTTTTGGGTACCGTTGTCCCGCATCTGCATGGTGCGTCGTCCGTGACGCTCGCGGTGGGGATCATCGGCGCCACGATCATGCCGCACACACTTTATCTGCACTCCGGATTAACGCAGAATCGCACGCTTGCGCGTAACGACGGCGAACGTCGGCGGCTACTGCGCTTCTCAAACAATGAAGTCGTCATTGCGATCGGCTTCGCGGCCTTCGTGAATCTTGCGATGGTGATGATGTCGGCGTCCGTGTTCGGCAAATCCGGCTCGGGCGTGGCCGACGTCAGCGTCGCCTATCACACGCTGATTCCCCTGCTGGGTATGGGCGCCGCGACCGTGTTTCTGGTCTCGTTGCTGGCGTCCGGCATTTCGAGTTCAGCGGTGGGGACGATGGCCGGTCAGGTGATCATGCAGGGCTTCGTCGGCTTCAGAATTCCGATCTGGGCACGGCGCCTGATTACTGCAGTGCCGGCCTTCGTGGTCGGTCTGAACAGCAATGTGATGGACGCGATGATCGGCAGTCAGGTGGTGTTGAGCCTCGTCTTGCCACTGCCGCTGGTTGCGCTCGTCGTGCTGTCGTCCCGCCGTAGTGTGATGGGCGATTTTGTCGCCGGCAAGAAGACCGTGTTGGCCGCACTCGCCGCGACGGTCTTGATCGTCCTGCTCAATGTTGTGCTGATCTGGCAGACAGTGTCCTAAGCGGATTTTCGAGGCGCTAGGCAATGGCGTCGACGCGCCCTGCTCGGCTGACACCGGTAAGTCTTGCGATATGCGCTGCGCCCTCCTCGATCAGGAAATGTTTGAACGCGAGCGCAACTGGAGCGAGCCGCTTGTCGACGTGATGCGCGACGCCCCATTGGCGCAGAATCGGAAAATCGACCACGTCCAATACCGTCAGCAGACCCGCTTGCACTTCGAGGCTGATCGTATGTGCAGACAGGAAGCTGATGTCCATGCCGGCGATCACCGCCTGCTTGATGGTCTCAGTATTCTTGATTTCCATCGGCGCATGCAGCCGCCCCAGATCGCCGGCAAAAACCTCATCCATGGAATGCCAGGTGTCCGAACCCCGCTCTGTCGCATTAACGCGGGCGAGGTGAAATTCGAGGCGTACGAAAACGCTCTGGCCACACGATGAAGAAGACAATGACGACACGATCGACGCTTGCTCCGGGCATCGCCAAGGTTCTGAAGCGGCTGCACTATCCGCTTGAAGTGATCCTGCTGTGCGTGCGATGGTACGTTGCCTACTCGCTGAGTCTTCGCAATCTCGAGGAAATGATGGCCGAGCGCGACATTTGTGTCGATCATTCGACGGTGCATCGCTGGGTCATCAAGATGGTGCCACTGTTCGAGAAGACATTCCGTAAGCACAAGCGTCCGGTCGGCAAGAGCTGGCGTGTTGACGAAACCTATATCAAGGTCAAGGGCTCGTGGAAGTATCTTTGCCGGGCAGTGGATAAGCCAGGCCACACCATCGATTTTCTGTTCAGAGCCAAGCGCGAGAAGGCTGCCGCGCGGCGCTTCTTCGAAAAAGCAATTGGTCAGAACGGCTCGCCCGATTCCGTAACCATCGACAAAAGCGGCGCCAGTTTGACCGCGCTTAACGCGATGAACAGCGAGCGAGAGACGCCCATCAAAGTTCGTCAGACCAAGTATTTGAACAACATCGTGGAGCAGGACCATCGAGCCATCAAACGCCGAACCCGACCAATGCTCCGGTTCAGGGATTTCAACTGCGCGCGCGTCATTCTGAGCGGCATCGAATTGATGCACATGATCAAGAAAGGACAGGTGAAATACTCGGGCAGAACTTCGCTGTCTGCCGCCCAGCAATTTTACTCGTTGGTTTCGTAAGCCATCCTTGGCATAGCATATTTGCTTGATCCGCTTGCCTTACCGCGACAGAACCGGCACAACTCCACTTTGGCACATTGATGCCGTTTGGTCCTGGGGGCGCTCTCAATCGTGCCCACTTCCCCGGAGGAAAGGCGGTGTCCATTCCATCTCGGTCAAAAGCCGCCGCTGAAGCTTGGGGAAGTCTGGGCCATTCCCGTCATTCCCATTCGAAAGGATACCGCTCGTGGCGCTCGCGTTCAATCTCGACTCCAATGTCGATGCCGCGGGCGATATCTTCTGGGGTCGGTTGCGGCGGGCAGTTGCGTGCAAGGCCTCGTTGCAAATGGACTGTGAGCAGCTTCGCCGCAGATCGAAGATGATGTGCGACTTTCCGTCCGCCGATGGTTAAGAACCCGAGAACTTTCATGTTTATCCAGGATGCGCCGCGCCCGCGCGGGAACCATGTGGGGCCTCATAACCGGTCTCGTCGCAATCATCCGCCCACGTCGCATGGACGCTTGCAGGAGGCATTCAGCCTTTGCAGGACAATTTGTCCGCACGTTATACGGTTGCATTATTCAGACAGATGATGGACTGGTGACCGGACAGGCACGATCAAGCGCGAAACTATTCGTTTCAATTGCCGGGGGTAAATGTCGCCGTAGCTTTAACTGCGCATTGGAAGGATTCCTTTTGAAATCCTGATGGGCCGCGATGGGTACATCGCGCTGTGAACTTTTCCCGAAGCGTGCGCGATAACGGGAGCACTTGTGGAGATCACTCGCCATACTCGCGCACGAGTTACCCGAGCGCTGATTCGAGCCCCTGTTGACCTGCTCAAGGCTTGAGGGTACTTCAAAGCAGCGCTCGGCGTCCCACAGCTCATGAAAATCTACGTTTGCAAAGTGGTTCGCATCCCTGCTACCCTGACGCAAACAAACTTCCGCAGCAACATCGGGCTAGAGGCTGATCGTGATGCAATTACGGAGCTCGCTTTGACGATACCAAGTCGCAGTTATCGCAAAGCGGACGAGCCCATTAAAAATTTTCCATGAAGTCCCTTTTCCTACTTGGGCGGGTTGCCGCCGAGTGCGCATGCGTGGCAGGCTAACGGATGTGCACGCACGTCGGCAGCCTTCCGAAGCCGACTAGCAACTGTTGCGGGTTTCGATGGGAATCAAGATGGTGCTCCTTGAGGAGAACGCAGGATTGCAGGGATGGGGTGCCCTGCGGGCGCGGAGATGATGAAATGGCCTTAACAGCTTTCTGCTCATAGAAGCCATCAGCCGACCCGCGGGCGAGAACGCAAATGTGCGGTTTTCGCGATGCGCGTCGAACGCAATCGCTTCTCTCATGCTTCGGCCCAATCCAGCAACATGCCAATAGATCAAACTCCGTATGAATTTCGCTATATGGCGCGTGGAGCTTGCAGCTCGCTGCTCGGTCAATCTAATCGACAATCAAGCAACACGGCGGCGGCCTCTTGAACTTGCCTCGCGCCCCGCTTCAGGACACGCGCGGGCGAACGTACGTTGACCTCGCCAAGTGTCATTAGGACCAAGGCATAGACCATTGACGGCCGGATTGCTCGCGCATTTCGTTTTGAACGTTTGTTGTCGAGAATTGCGACGGGCCGCTCCGGGTGTGCGCCGAGAAAAAGTGCCGCTTTCCAGCGAGTCCAAGCCCCGCCTGGTAACCAGCCGCTCCAGCCCGTTGATAGCGCAGTTCGCGCATAAGCACGGTCCCGCGAAAGAGCGGAGAGCGGCGTCAGCGTTCTGCGGCGCGCCACCGCCTTGGCTCCGACATAGGCTGTCAAAGCGCCATCTACATGTCAGAGAGCGCATCGCCCGTCGCGCCATGCCAGACCGACTGATGGCATAGCAGCGTCATATCCTGGCTGTCGCCCAGCGCAGCAAGTTGCGCAAAAACTGGTCCGAACTTGATGGGCGCCGAGGCATAGGCGCGCGGCGCAGCCCGTGCGGCGATACCACAATCAGCGGCGCGTGTGCCCTACATTAGAGATCATCTGCCGAAAGCGCTATCCGTTCGCCAGTGATTGGCAACGCTTTCTGCTCTATCGCCTGCAGAACCCGGCGCTTGCCAAGCTCGAAGGCGCGCATCAATTTTTTTGGGGTCTCGTTCGCAGCCCCGAGTCTTTCGCAAACCGCTTCAGCAGGCAGCGCAAAGGCGCAGTATTCCCAGCCGAAGCCATACCCCGAAAACCACACAGTCGCATCAGCAGAAAGGATTGGGGTAGTGAGGTTGGTACCGGGCTGGTACATGGCGATCACCGTGCTGTCCAATAAAAGCAAGTATTGATTCTCGCACAGCAGGCGATGAGGTCGGGGGCGAACTCATCCTCCGTGGCAGGCACGAACCGGTAAAGTCATGCCCTGAGTAGGCCTGTCAAGTTTTCGTTCGACATCTACGTTTCGCTACGGGATCATCTCGCGCTCGCCCGTGGACAGTGCATGACCTCAAAAGGCAACACGATTTCGCAGCCGCAGGTGCCGGTCTACGCGCCGCAACCGGTATATGTTGCGCCGGCGCCGCGGTACGTCGCACCGCCACCGGTAATCTACACGCCCTATCCGAATTACTGATCTGCCTGGTTGGCGCGAGCGTCGGCTTTGGCCGAGTATGCAGACCTGGCCGCGCCCGGCCATCATTCGAAGGAGCCCGTGTGGGGAATCCGAACATGACATCAATTTAATCTGTGCGTCAGCGTGCATTTACCTTCGACTGTACAGAATGTGGGCTCACTCTCGTTACGACGAGGTGGTGAGATCAAGGCTTCAATGACCTTCTGCGAAGCCGACCATACCTGAATCCGGGAGGTCATTCACTATGAAGACTCTTGTCTTTGCAGCACTCGCTGCCGGTGTACTTGCCGCAGCGGCGATCTCCTTTGCACAGCACGCTACTGTGCCGTTGACGCGTGCCGAAGCCGAAAATTAGCCTCGCTTGATCGAGAACCCGCCAATGTTGTGAAACTGTCGCAAAGGAGCGTTGGATGTTTGAGACTAGTGCGGACGTATGGTCGCAAGCAGTCGCCATGATTGCTCATGCGTGCACGGGCCAGGAAGAGCCTGCGCGAACGCGTCGTGGCGAGCGGCGGCGGTCTGCGGTCGCACACGTGCAGGAGTGGGCGCATCCGACTGTGAGAGTGCTGGAGCGAGCGACTTCGCAGACGTTGACCGTCTCCTGGTGCGATTCGCGTACCGGTCACTATGGACATCAGACCTGGCAGGAACGTATCGCGAGGCGCACTGGGACGTGTGTATTGAGCGGCCGTAGTATCGCAGCGGGCGATCATGTGTACAGCCCACGAGTTAGGGGATCGCCACCCCCGAATGCGCAAGCGATGATCATCGCTTCATGTGTGGATGCCGATCCGGTAGCGTGATTGCTACGACGAAGACCGTGGACGTCGTCTCGGTGAACGATGTGGGTGTTAAAGCGGTTAGCATGACGTCGTTCGACTGGTCTGGTACCCAACCGCCTGAAATCCGCCGGATTCGAACGCGCGCCGCTTCGACTCCGGTCGCGGGCACCAGTGACGATGGGCGGCCAGTTCAAGCGTCGACCGCAGTCTGCCCCAGATTTCTCTGAACCCTGTTTCAATACCCGCATGGCGGGAACAAACCGAAAACCCACCCGCCCGGGTACCCACGGCAAACAGCTGAGCAAGTCATTGCTGCTGCCACTAGCGGCGCAATCCGCGCGCGACATCTCGCTCGCGCATCATCTTGCGCTGGCTGCTTGCCGAGGCGACAGCGGCAACCGGCATCAGATCGACACGTTGCTCCGTTCGGTGTATAGGGCCTACTACCTTCAGCGCATGGGTTTTGGGCAGGTGCCGTTTGCATGTTACGAACACGCTCAACGGGCGTTCCGAAACGCCCTCGCAGTGGCCGCGAAACGTGCCAAGTGGATGATTAGCGAGCAGGACGCCCCCGCAATCGAACGCTTGCTTGCGCTGCACGACCGGCAATTGAGCGAGGCTCCGATGCACCGAGTGGTCGAAGCCGAAAAACAACTCCGCTATTTCGTGGCCGGCACCCGCGCTTCGCCGTCAGTCCCCCCGACATAGGATTAACCGTGGTGGTCTTGCTTCCCATGAACGCGTGCACTTTTGAGCCATGCCGCGCGTCAACCGTGTAAGCCCCCGCGCCCGCCTCATGCTAAAGGCGCGTCCCGCGCGCGGCGCGCTGGTGCGCTACGGCGACCGAATTGCACAAGTACTGGGTGAGGCACGGGGCGAGCGCGTGATGTCCGCTTTGGAATGCTTGCACGATGTCATTGGCCTGACGTAGCGCCCGCCGTGATAACCGGCGCGGATTGTTTTCGCGACGCCAGCGACGGCTGGGCTTGCGATGCCTGCGTCCGATCCGGCGCGTGCGCCCCCCGAGGGTCGTGCAACTGATCCGCGGACCAGCCCCCGCCCAGATCGCCGAGCAGCGTGGCCGACGCAACGAGACGCTCCTGCTCCACGCTCAACGCCGTTTGCTGCAGGCTCAATTGGGTGGTCTGCGCGGTGGCGACCGTCGTATAGTCGACGGTCCCGGCCTGGTATTCGTTAAACGCGATTTCGGCCCCGCGCGCCGCGTCGCGCACCGCGCCGTCCAGCACCTGCGATTGTTGCTCGAGAATCCGCAGGCTTGCGAAATCGTCTTCGACATTCTGAAACGCGGTGAGCACGGTGTTGCGATAATTCGCGACCGCCCCGTTGTAAGCGGCTTTCGTGGCGTCCACGTTGGCGCTGCGCAAGCCGCCGTCGAAAATCGTTTGCGATGCGGCAGCGCCTAGCGACCACACGTAGTTTGCCGCGTGCAGCAGACCGGAAAGCGGCGATTCAGCCAGGCCCTCCATGCCCGACAGGGTAACGGTCGGGTAATACGCGGACACCGCGACGCCGATCGCCGCATTCTCTTCAGCCATCTGCCGCTCGGCGGTAGCTATATCGGGGCGCCGCTGCAGAAGGGTCGAAGGCACACTGACGGGTACGTCCGGGAGGACTGGCAGCGCGCTGATGCGCCCGACGTCGAGATCCTCGGGATTGCGCCCCACCAGCACCGCGATCGCGTGCGCATACTTGGCGCGCGAAACCTGCAGCGCGATCAGACTTGAGCGCGCGCTCTCCAGTTGCGTGCGCGCGAGAATAAGATCGGACGGCGGAATCGTGCCGGCTTCGCCCTGGTCGCTGATAACGCGCAGATAACCCTCGTACGCCTTCACCGTCTTTTCCAGCAGATCGATGTTCGCGTCGCTTGCGCGCAGATTGATCACCGCTATGGCCAGCGTGACTTGCTCGGACAACGTCGCGTAAGCGAGCATCGCCTCGGTCGCCTGCGCGTTGGCTGCGCGCTCTTCGATCGTGCGCCGCACCTGCCCCCAGAGATCGGGCGCCCAGCTGACGTCGCCTTCCAGCGCACCTGCGTTGGCGATCGTTGCTGAGTTGCCCGAACGCGTGGCCGAGCTGGTGACACTGATGGTCGGGAACAGGCCGGAGCGTGCCTCGCGTACCAAGTCGACCGCCTCCTGATAGTTGTAGTAATCCAGTCGAACCGTCTGGTTCGAGACCGACACAAGCGGCTCCAGCTGGTTGAGCAATGGATCGTGAAAACCGGTCCACCAGTCGCTTCGTGGACTGGCCTCGCTCGGCGCGGCCTGGGTCCAGCCGGGCAGCTCGCGATAGGCCACGGGCGTGGCGACCTGTGGCCGGTGATAGTCCGGGCCGACCATGCAGCCCGCGAGCAGCAGCGCGGCGGCGGTCCCGGCCAAGCCGGTACGGACGGGGCAGCGCAGCCGCCCCTTTAACAAGCAGAACGGCTTCATCTTCATGTCCTCGTATCCGGCAGCCGGTTCCATGGCAGCTTCGCCGACCAGACCGCGAGGCGCGCCCGCAGGCGGTCGAGATACAGGTAAATCACCGGGGTTGTGTAAAGCGTGAATACCTGACTGAGCAGCAGGCCGCCCATCACCGTCACGCCGAGCGGCTGACGCAGCGAGGCGCCCTGCCCGATGCCGATCGCAAGTGGCACTGCGCCCAGCACGGCGGCAGCCGTGGTCATCATGATTGGTCGCAGCCGTACTACGGCTGCGTGGTGAATCGCGCTGCGCGCGTCGAGTTTCTCGTTGCGCTGCAACTGGATGGCGACATCGACCATCATGATGCCGTTCTTCTTCACAATACCGATCAGCAGGATGATGCCGATGATGGAAATCACCGAAAACGGCGTGCCGAAGATCAGCAGCGCCAGCGTGGCGCCGATACCGGCCGAGGGCAACGTCGACAGAATGGTAATCGGGTGAATCGTGTTTTCATACAGCACACCGAGCACAATGTAGACCACGCCCAACGCGGCGAGAATCAGCAACGGCACCGTGCTCATCGACTGCGCGAACGCCTGCGCGGCGCCCGCAAACGCACCATGAATCGAAGCGGGCATGCGGAGGTCCTGGCTGGCCTGGGCGATCGCGCGGCCCGCCTCGCTGAGCGACCCGTTCGGAGGCAGGTTGAACGAGATCGTCGCGGCCACGAGCCCGTTCTGATGATTCACCTGGGTCGCCGTGCGGCTGTTGCTGAACGTCGCGAATGCCGGCAGCGGCACCATCGTTTCGGCGGCTGTGCTGTCCGCGCTACCGCTCGAACTGCCGCCCTTGCTGTTGGCGATGCTGTTGGTCGCCTCGTTCGCTTCTGCATCCGAGTTCAGTGAATTGGTATTCGCGGTGCTGCCCATGCTATTGACGGCGTTGCTGCCTACCCCGACGGTCGCGCCGGTGGCAAGCGTCTGTGTCGACTGCGGGACAGTGCCTGGCGAATACTGCGTCTGCGCTGTCCCGCTCGCATTTCCGGCCGCGGCGCTCGCGAAGACCTGATTGAGCGACTGCGGGTACTGCCAGTATTGCGGCGCGACTTCCATCACGACGAAGTACTGGTTTAGCGGGTTGTAAATTGTTGAAACGGTGCGCTGACCAAACGCGTCATACAGCACGTTATCGATCTGGTTTGGATCGAAGCCGTACCGCTTCGCCGTGCTGCGGCTCATGTTCACGTAAGTCTGCAGACCGTTCTGCTGAAGGTCCGAGTTCACGTCCAGGAGTTCGCCGCGATGTTTGTTCAGCTCGGTGACGAGGCGAGGCACCCATTTGTACAATGCCTCGGGATCGTCGCTCGTGAGCGTGTACTGATATTCGGCGGCAGACTGACGGCCGCCGATGCGCAGGTCCTGCTGCGCCTGCATGAACAGCCGAGCGCCGGATACCTGGCTGAGCTTTGGCCGCAGCCGGTTCACCACCTCGGCGGCGCTAACGTGACGCTGGGACAGCGGTTTCAGTTCCACGAACACATTGGCGGTATTCAAGGCCCGCCCGCCGGTAAAGCCAGCCACCGAGGCGACGGCGGGATCCTTACCGACGATTGATTGCAACTGGGCGAGTTTCTTTTCCATGGCCGGGAACGACACGTTCTGGTCCGCGATGATCTGGCCGATCAGGATGCCGTTGTCCTGCTCGGGAAAGAACGTCGCGGGCAGCAGTTTGAACAGAAATACATTGCCAACCAGCAACGCGATCAGCAAAAGGCCGATCAGCATCGAGCGGTCGAGCACCGCGTCGAGCGAGCGCGCATAGGCCTGCTTGAAGCGTTCGAACTGCCCGTCGATCCACACAGCCCAGTGCGCTTTGGAGCGGCCGGCGCGCTCGCGCGAGAGTACGTACGCGCACATCGTGGGAGTAATCGTCAGCGATATGAGCAGCGAAAACAGGATTGCAATCGACAGGGTGACCGCGAACTCGTGAAACAGCAGCCCCACGACGCCCGGCATCAGCAGGATCGGCAAAAAGACAGCAATGAGCGACAGGCTCATCGACAACACCGTGAAGCCCACTTCCGCGCTACCGCGCAACGCGGCTTCCCGCGGTGACGCACCTGCTTCCAGATGGCGCGCGATGTTTTCCGTCACGACAACCGCGTCGTCGACAACAAAGCCGGTGCCGATGGTCAGCGCCATCAGTGACAGGTTGTCGATGCTGTAGCCGAGCAGGTACATCGGCCCGAATGTGCCGATGATCGACAGCGGCAGCGCGACGGCCGGGATCAGCGTCACCCGCGGGGACAGCAGGAAAATGAACACGACAACAACCACCAGCAGCACGGCGATGAACAGCGTGCGCTCGGTATCGCTGACCGACGCCTTGACCGATTGCGAATGGTCGACCGCGACACCGACGTGAATGGAACTGGGCAGCGCGGCTTCAATGGCGGGCAGCCGCGCCCGGATCTGCTGGACTGTATTCACAACATTGCTGCCCGGCTCCGGGTAGACGATGACAAGCACTGCCTCCTTGCCATTGTAGAGACCGGCGTTGCGGATGTTCTCATTCGAATCGCGTACGTCCGCGACATCGCGCAGCATCACCGGCGCACCATTGCGGTACGCAATCACGAGATCACGATACGGCGCGGCGTGGCTGATCTGGTCGTTCGACAGGATCTCATAACGCTGGCCGTTCTGTTCGATGTGACCTTTTGGGCTGTCCGCGTTCGCCGCGCCGAGCGAGGCGCGCACGTCCTCGAGGCCGATACCGTAGCTGTTCAGCTTGCCGGGCTGCAGCTCGACGCGCACCGACGGCAACGCGCCGCCGCCCAGCGTGATCTGTCCAACCCCTTTGATCTGCGAGAGTTGCTGCTGGATCACCGAGTCCGCGGAGTCGTAGAGCTGCGCCTTGGTCAGTGTGTCCGAGGTCAGCGCGAGCACCATCACCGGCGCATCGGCCGGGTTGTACTGCCGGTATGTCGGGTTCGCGCGCAGCGTCGTCGGCAAGTCCGCGCGGGCCGCCTGGATCGCCGCCTGCACGTCCCGCGCCGCTCCGTTGATGTCGCGGTCAAGCCCAAACTGGATGACGATCATCGACATGCCGACGTAGTTGGTCGACGTCAGCTCGTTGACATCGGCGATAACACCGAGACGCCGTTCCAGCGGTTCGGCCACCGTGGATGCCATGATCTCAGGGCTCGCACCGGCCATCATCGCCTGCACGACGATCACCGGAAATGCGACGTTCGGCAGCGGCGCAACCGGCAAGCGGAAATACGCCAGCAGCCCGGACAACAGGATCGCGATCGCCAGCAGCGTGGTTCCTACCGGCCGCCGGATGAACAGCGCGCTGGGGTTCACGACGTGGGCTCCGCGGCGTCCCCGCCCGGGCCGCCGTCAAGGCCTCGCTCGCGGCCGCCATCCGGGCTGTTTCCTGCCTCACCGTTTTGCCCATCGTCGCGACCATGATCACGACCACGGCGTCGGCGCAGGCGCTCAGCCATCCGGTCGAAGAACAGATAGATCACCGGCGTGGTGAACAGCGTCAGGATCTGGCTGAGCGTGAGGCCGCCGATGATCGCAAGACCCAGCGGCCGGCGCAGCTCCGACCCCGTGCCGGTGCCCACTAGCATCGGCAATGCGCCCAACATCGCAGCGAGCGTGGTCATCAGGATTGGACGGAACCTGAGCAACGACGCCTCGAAGACCGCGTCAGCCGGCGACTTGCTCTGCTGCCGCTCGGCCGCCAGTGCGAAGTCGACGATCATGATCGCGTTCTTTTTCACGATCCCGATCAGCAGCACAATGCCGATAATCCCGATCACATCGAGATCGCTGCCCGCAATCATGAGCGCAAGCAGCGCACCGATGCCGGCTGACGGCAGCGTCGAAAGGATCGTGACCGGATGGACGAAGCTCTCGTAAAGCACGCCAAGCACAATGTAGACGGCAACCAATGCGGCAATCAGCAGATAGACCTCGCTCGACAGCGAGTCCTCGAAGGCTGCCGCCGCGCCCTGGAATGATGGCGTGATCGACGGCGGCAGCGCGACCTCCTGCTCTGCCTTGCGGATCTCGGCCACTGCGGTGCTGAGCGACGCGCCGCTCGCCAGATTGAACGAGATCGTCACGACCGGGAACTGCGCGAGATGGTTGATCGACAGTGGCGATTTCGTCAGGCGGATTTTCGCGATCTCGCGTAGCGGGACTTGGCCCGCGCTGCTGGTCTGGCTCGGCAGGTACAGGTCGCCGAGGGACCCGACATTCGGCATCGACTGGGGCTTGGCCACGAGGATCACGCGGTACTGGTCGGACTGCTCGAAGATGGTCGACACAATGCGCTGCCCGAGCGAGTCGTACAACGCATTGTCGATCGTTGCGGGCGTGATGCCGTAGCGCGCCGCCAACTGCCGGTTCACCTCGACGTCAACGCTCAGACCATTGCTGTCCTCATCGCTGTGTACGTCCGTGATCGATGAAATCTGCTTCATCTTCGCCATCAGCTCTGGCACAACGTGGCCGAACGCCTGCTGGCTCGGCCCGCGCAACGCCAGGCTGTACTGGTTCGGCGATACCGTCGTATCGAGCGTGAGGTCTTGCTCCGGCTGCAGATAGAGCCGGATGCCGGGCACTTGCGCCGCTTCGACCTGCAGCCGGCGCGCAATCTGCAATGCGCTCAGCGAGCGCTGGTCGTGCGGGCGCAGGTTGATCAGAAAGCGGCCGTTGTTCAGCGTCGCGTTGATCCCGTCGATGCCGACATACGACGTAATCGATGTGACGTCAGGATCCTTCAGGATCGCGTCAGCCAGCTTCGCCTGGCGGTTCACCATCGCGTCATACGACACCGAGTTGTCCGCCACGCTGATGCCCTGGATGACACCCACGTCCTGCACTGGAAAGAGACCCTTCGGAATGGCGACATACAGCACGACCGTGAGCGCCATCGCCGCTAGCGCGATGACCAGCGTGAGCGTCTGATGGCGAAGCACCCAGCGCAATCCGCGCTCATAGACATTCAGCGTGCGGCTGAAGATGCCCTCGCTGATCCGCTCGAAAGCACTCGGATGGCGTTGCACCTTCGCGCGAAGGATTCGCGCGCACAGCATCGGCACCAGCGTCAGCGACACCACCCCGGAAATGACTATGGTGACAGCCAGCGTGACCGCGAACTCACTGAACAGCCGGCCGATCACGCCACCCATGAACAGCAGCGGAATCAGCACCGCGATAAGCGATACGGTCAGCGACAGGATCGTAAAGCCGATCTCGCCGGCTCCCGCCAATGCCGCTTCCAGCGGGTTCATCCCCTCTTCGAGGTAGCGAACGATGTTCTCGATCATCACGATCGAATCGTCAACGACGAAACCCGTTGCGATGATCAGCGCCATCAGCGACAAGTTGTCGATCGAGTAATGCAGTTCGTACATCACCGCAAGCGTGCCGATCAGCGACACGGGCACCGAGATGCTGGGGATGATCGTCGCGGGCAGGTTGCGCAAGAACACGAAGATCACCATCACCACCAGCGCGATGGCGAGTATCAGCTCGACTGCCGCATCGGATACCGACGAACGGATCACCCCAGTGCTGTCCGACACCACGCTGACCTGCATACCGGCCGGCAGCGTCGATTCAAGCGCGGGCAACTGCTTCTTGATCTGGTTGACCGTGGCGATCACGTTTGCGCCAGGCTGGCGCTGCACGTTCAGAAGGATCGCCGGCGTGTGGTTAATCCATGCACCGCGCTCGACGTCCTGCGGAGCAGTTGACACATGCGCGACATCGCGCAGGAAGACCGGGGCGCCATTCTGATACGCGATGACAGTGTCGAGATAATCTTTCGGGTCGCTGATCTGGTCGTTGCCATTGATCGTGTAATCCAGCTCCGGCCCGTCGAAATTGCCTTTCGGCTGGCTGATATTCACGTTCGCGAGCAGCGTACGCAGGTCGTCGATATTCAGGCCGTACCCGGCAAGCTTGTGCGGGTCCGCCTCCACTCGAACCGCCGGCACGTTGCCGCCCGCCGTCGTGACAAGACCGACGCCTGGCACCTCCGAAATCTTCGAACCGAGCCGATTGCTCGCGACGTCTTGCAACTGGGTAAGCGGCATCGACTTCGACGTCACGGCAAGCGTGAGAATCGGCTGGTCAGCGGGGTTGACCTTGGCGTATGTGGGCGGTGCGGGCAATCCGCTCGGCAGAAAACTGTTGGCCGCGTTGATCGCCTGTTGCACGTCCTGCTCGGCAACATCGAGGCTTAGCGAAAGGTCGAACTGCAACGTAATGACCGACGCGCCTTCCGAGCTATACGAGACCATCTGCTGCAAACCGGGGATTTCTCCCAGTTGGACCTCGAGCGGCGCGGTCACGGTGGTGGCCATCACGTCCGGGCTCGCACCCGGATAGAAGGTTTGTACCTGGATGGTCGGATAGTCGACATCGGGCAACGACGACACAGGCAAAAAGCGCATCGCGACGATGCCCACCAGCACGAGCGCGATCACCACCAGCAGGGTGGCGACCGGCCGCAGAATGAATAGACGGGAAATATTCATCAGCTCGCGCGCCGGCTGCTCACGACGCCGCCGCGGCGCTTGCCGCGTGCCTGTGCCGATGTGCGTGCTGCGCGGCGGCCGCCGGTGTGCCATGCCCCGGTTCGCCTGCAGCGGCCACTCGGACCCGCGCGCCATCGCTCAACCGGTCCATGCCGTCGGTTACGACGGCCTGCCCTGGTGAGAGTCCGGACATGATCACGGTGTTTTTGCCATCGCTCGGCCCAAGCGTGACCTTGTGCACGGACACCGTATCGTCGGGGTTGACGAGATAGACGTAGTCGCCCGGCGCGCCGCTTTGCACCGCAGGCGTCGGCACGAGCACGGCGTCGCGCAGCGTATCCACCAGCAGCTTCACGTTGACGAACTCGTTCGGGAACAGTGCTTCATCATCGTTCGGGAAGGTCGCGCGCAACGTGACGGTGCCAGTCGCGGTCGCCATCTCGTTGCTGATCGCGTAAAGGGTGCCGGTCGCGAGCTGCTTCGTGTTGTCGCTCGAATAGACGGTCACCGGTAGCTTTGTGCCGGCGCCGAAACGCTGCAGCACGTTCGACAGCGCGTCCTGCGGCACCGTGAACTGCACTGTGGTCGGCTTCATCTGCGTGAGCACGACAATACCGGTCGTGCTCGATGCGGTGACGTAGTTGCCCGGGTCGACTAGCCGCAAGCCCACCCGGCCCGACACTGGCGCGGTAATCCGACAGTAAGTCAGGTCGAGTTCGTACTGCCCGATGCTGGCGAGATCAGCCTTGACCATCGCCTGATCCTGCTGCACCGTGAATTTCTCGTCTTCGTACGTCTGGCCTGCAATCGACTGACGCTCAGCGAGCTCGGCGTACCGCGCAAGATCGGCCTGGGCCTGGGCGAGGCTCGCCCGGTCTTTTGCCAGTTGCGCTTCGGCCTGTTGCTTGTCGATCTCGTACTGACGCGGATCGATCTGCGCGAGGAACTGGCCCTTCACGACCTCCTGACCCTCCTGGTAGCCGACCTCGGTGAGGTAGCCGCTTAACTGCGGCAGGACGGTGACTGTGGCGACCGGCGTGACCGTGCCCAGTGCCGCCATGATCTCCGGCATGTCACCTTGGCTTGCAGCGGCCACCGTCACTACTTGCGCAGCCGGTCGCCGATTTGCCGGCCTGCGATGCAGCAGATGGAACGCGATCAGTATCAGTAGCAGCGCGGCAAGCAGGATAACTACGATGCGCCAGCGCAGCGATCGCCATATTCCCGACGTAGCGACGGGTTCACTCATGCGAAGCTCCAGGTCCGGAGATGGGTACGATTGATTGCTGCATGCGGATTCTTTGGGCGTAGTCACTGCGTGGTCAATAGGCCGGATGCAGTCTACCCATCTACCCCCCTTGAATACCTTTCGACTAACTGCCGAACGGTTCCAAACGATTACGAGCGCGCCCAGCGTAAAATCAGGTTACAAAATAGGCCTTCATCCACTTACCGGTTGCGGTGCAAATAGCACAGGCGAGCGAGAAACCGCCTGGCTGTTCGTCGTCTCAGCGAACCGAAAGCGCTGCCGTCCAAACTGAGGGCGCGGTGGCATCTTTGAGGCGCAGCTTCATCAAGTTGAACTGGCCTTTTCGAATGCGATGCATCAGCTCGATGCCAGCAATGGTTGTTGCCGCAGTCCTGAAGCGTTTAAAGCTGAGCATCACGTTCGCCCGCGCTTTAAGGTTGCGATGATCCTGTTCGATCAGTTATTCAGGTACTTCGACGATCGCAACGTTGCGCCTTCGGGCAGCAATCCATCGATCTTCATTTCGCGCACTGCGCGGTGAGAAGCCGCGTAGCCGTCCAGCGTGATTGCCTTGGAAGCGAGCCCTTGACTCTTGATCGCTTTCGCGAAGAATGCCCTGGTCGCAACGACATCGCGCCTGGAGCAGAGCCGGAAATCGACCGTCTTGCCAGCCCGGTCAACCGCACGGTAAAGATAAACCCACTTGCCACGCATCTTCATGTAAGTTTCGTCGACTCACCACGACCGGCCGGCTGCCGTAGCAAAGCGGTTCCAACGCTTGACGAACTCGGGTGTGAAGCGCGTGACCTGGCGCATGATCGTCGTGTCCCACAGGGACTTCCTTCGGGGCGTGCGCCAGCGAAAGGCCACGCTCGGACATCATCTCGACCAGATCGCGCAGGCTCAGTTTGTAACGCAGGTACCGACGAACGCATAAGACGATGACTTCGCGGTCGAAATGGCGACCTTCGAACAGCTTGTCAATGTTCCTCAGCTTACTCATCTGTTTGCCCTGGGCGCGTCAAAATCCTGAGCCCAACCCATCGGCCTTCAAATTTGCACCAAAGCCGTCAAAGGGGGGTATGCCAATCCATCCAGTCATAGTGACCACGACTCTGGCTCCACGCCCAATTTGGACGCGGCATCGGCGACGCAAGCGCCTTGTGGCCGCGCTCGCCTTGTTCCAATTCGGCGCCGGTAGGCGGTCGGAGTTCGTCAGCGTTGGCATTTTCCGCCTTCGCGCCGTTTCGTACGCGTTGGTACATTGCGTCGTTCTCCCGAGAAAATACTCACAAAAATCAAAGTGCGTTTAAGCTTCCACCCGCACTCCCGAATGTCAGAGCTTACGGATGCCCGGCTCGTCTGACGTCAACGGGCCCGCGTGGCACCCGCCAAACCTCGGCTCCTCAGGCCTCGCAATTACTGGGCTGCTCGCTGATCCCGGATCGAGCACCAGGACGGTGAGTTTCGTCCGCTAGTGACGCTCGCAGTGCGTCAGTGAAGCGCTGGGGAGCCTGTATGGACCCGTACACGCTCCGGTACTCTTCTCGGCCAATCCGTCCCTCGAATACGACCTGCATTTCAGGTATGGTCGGCCTCGCACACGACGCCTGAAGCCTCCGGTCTCACCATGCCGTCATAACGAGAGTGAGCAGACCTTATTCTGTACAGCGAAGGGTTGATGCACGCTGACGCTAACATTACATTGCTGTTATGTTCGGATTCTTGACTGGGGTTGGTTCGATAGTCTTATAGCGGGCTGCATGAAGCTGTTTCATGTCGCCCTCGCAGTTTCACAATTACCGATACCCATGTTGTCCCCAAAAGAGAGTAAATGACCACGCCAATCGAAGCAGTAACACCATATGACCAGTTCAGCATTGAGGTGCCGGCGAACGAATTTCCGAGAATCGGCATTTCGGCACGGGCAGCAGAGGCACTCGTGTTGAGTCAGGAGTGGACGGATACAAACCCGATGCTGAACATGTCGTCCTTCGTAACGACCTATGCGGAGCCGGAGGCCGGTCGAGATAGCCAAACGCAACATGTTCAGGAACTACATCGACCACGACATGTATCCGCAGCTGTTTGCCATGGAAACTCGTATGGTCAAGTGGCTGCATCAGCTATGGAACGGACCGCATGGTGTCGAACCATATGGCACTGCGACTATCGGATCCTCCGAAGCATGCATGCTGGCGGGTCTCGCCCACAAATGGAACTGGCGCCAGAAGAGAAACGGGACAGAAAAGACGCGACTCGTCCCAATATGGTGACCGGCGGCAATGTCCAGATCGTATGGAAAAAATTCTTTCGCTATTTCGAAGTGGAACCGCGAATTGTCCCGCTCGAACCAGGAAACTATCGGCTTACTGCAGACGAGCTGGATAAGTATGTTGACGAAAACACGATCGCCGTCGTTGCGATTGCCGGCCAGACGTTTACCGGCGAAGACGACGACATTCAGGGAATTCACGATTGGCTCGACGCGTATCAAGCAAGGACAGGCATTTCAATTCCGATGCATATCGACGGTGCATCCGAAGGCTTCGTCAATCCGTTCCTCTATTCCGACTATCGATGGGATTTCCGCCTGCCTCGCGTCTTGTCGATCAACGCGTCCGGGCACAAAGATGGCCTGACACCTCCGGGACTTGGTTGGGCTCTGTCGCATTAACGCGGGCGAGGTAAAATTCGAGGCGGACGAAAACGCTCTGGCCACACGATGAAGAAGACAATGACGCCACGATCGACGCTGGCGACGGCACTTCGATCAAGCAGGGTTGATCTTTTGTGGGCGGCGGGCGCCCGGGATCGCGCTTCCCGACTAGAGTAGACCAAAGCGCGGCAAACGCGGTCTCACTTGTTTTCTTCCGCGTTCCACGTGTGAGCAGTCGTGCGCCACTTGCCGTCCGCGCCCTTGGTCATCACCCTCTGCAATACGCGCTTGTATTGCGTCTTCTTACCGTCCGTCTCCTGCACGGCGGTCCAGGTGGCCGTTTCGTACATCACGTTGCCGACCCGGCTCGCGTGCATCACGTCGATGGTGTGTTCGTGAACGCCCGCATCGAAGTAGCTCTTGAAGAGCGCTTTTGTACTTCCTCGCGCCCTTGAACGGTGTTGCCGTTGCCCGGCGATTCAACCGCCTTTTCGTCCGTCTAGCGCGGCGAGCCGCTGAGCGTCGCCGTTGCTGAAGTACTTGTTCCAGATCACATTCGCTTCTTCAACGAGCTTGTCCTGAGCGAGGGCGGGATGCGATGTGACAAGGGTGAACAGCGCGCAAAGGCCGCAGACGCCGAAGTGCCTCAAGGTCTTGTTCATTGCATGTCTCCAGTAGCGAACGGCGGCGCGCTTGCCTTCCTTTCAGTCGCTGGTTGGTGCGTGCAGTATAGGATGGGCATCGCCGTAGACCGTCGATTCCCTCTACTTCGGGAAAGCCATGGATCAGAACGGCGCGCCAGAGGCCGTTACCATCGAAAAAAGCGGCACCAATCGGGCCGCCATCCAGAGCATCATCGCTGAACGGGAAACAGAAAAGGGCAAATGAAGGACGACCCCGTCACGCGAACAGCGGCTGCTTGGTTCTATTCTCTGGTGATGTGAGGGATCCTTGCATTAGAGAAAGCTTTCGCGTCGGCCTTATCGCGACACAACCTTTCGAATACCCCCGGATCTGTAATGGCCTCCGCCTAATTGGCCAATTGCACCCGAATTTACGCCGAAGACAATTTTCAGACCTTTTATGCGGACTATGCTTCACTGCACTAGGGATAGAAATATCGCCGATGGTATTTCGCAAATTATTGAATTATGGCAGCGTGAACAGCGTGCTCAAAGGAACCATTCAATGCAAGTGGAAGGGCATTTCCAGTAACCATGTTCGGGTACGGACCGCATGGCTCTTGTGAAGTCCGAGCCAGAAAAGATGTAGCTGGACCGTAGAGCGTATGCCGCATGCAGTCGATCTTCCGTTGTCGTGTTATGACTCTGCGCACGAAAAGGCACACTTCTGCCCGGTCCCCTATGGCACAACGTTCGGCGGCAGCAGGCGCTGGATGACACGTGAGTCGCGCGACTGACTATCTGCATTCCATCGTCGCAAACCCATTCTGGGATGTTAAAAAGAAAGTCGGGACTCTCGCCTTGTCCAGTCTTTCTCTTTTACGCTGTTCGCCGTTGTCGGACTTCGCTGTGCGCTACATCGCGAATCCTCTCGCACGCCGTCCCTCGGCGGCGCGGAGAAGGGGAGCTAGCACTACCTAACGGTGTAACTCTTGACACATTGCGTCAACAGGCCTGCGCCAGGCGAAAAAGTCCTGCCTTATGGGGCGAGCGCGCAGAAAGCCGAATTGATCCGCGATCGGGCTCATTATGGATCTAATTTTATCTGCGAATGCTCATGACGTAACTGGCGCAACAGGGTCAATCGTGCATGAGAGCTGCGAGAGAACGATAGCCACATCCCAGATGACGTCGTTCACCGCTGCATTGTCGTTGCAAACCGGTCAACACTTTGAGAACTATGCAGCCCTTCACCGTTATTCGGTTCAAGGCTATCGGGAATTTTGGCGCTGCTTCGTGGATTGGCTGCCAAGCCTCGATTACGTCGGCGATGAATCGAGAGTATGCGTTGGTGACGACTGCGAGACTGCGTGTTTCTTTCCGGACGTCAGGCTCAACTACGTGCAGAATCTGCTCGATCTCGGCGAGGCAGACGCGGCAAGCTTGGCAGTAACCGCAATTCATGCAGACGGCCAGCGCGTATCACTAACGCGCGGCGAACTGGTGCACCACGTCACCCGTCTTGCACAAGCTCTGAAGGACCTCGGCATCAAAGAAGGTGATAGCGTAGTTGCGGTCATGCGCAATGACGAGATGGCGGTGACGGTCGCGCTCGCGGTTACGGCGATAGGCGCGACGCTCGCGACCGCAGCACCGGAAATGGGTGTTGCGACGATTCTCGAGCGATTCTCCCAGCTTACGCCCCGCTTGCTCATCGCGCACACCGCGCCGAGGAGCATGGATACCGGCGTCCCGCTGGCCACGAAGCTAACCGAACTCGCTGCGCAGTTGCCGACGCTGCTCGCCTTAATAAGTCTCGACGACGAATGCCAGTCCTCAAGTATGTCTTTGCCCGTCTACACGGCGAACGCCATGAAGGAAAGCGCCGACCCGAAACGGTTTGAGTGGCAACGCTTTGCATTCAACCACCCGCTATTCATCATGTTTTCCTCGGGCACCACAGGAAAGCCGAAATGCATAGTCCACGGGGCCGGAGGAACATTGCTCGAGCATTTGAAAGAGCACCGTCTTCATTGCGATTTTCGGCCCGGCGATCGCTTGTACTTCCATACGAGCTGTTCGTGGATGATGTGGAACTGGCAATTATCCGCGCTCGCCTCGGGCGTGGAAATCATCACCTATGACGGCCCGATCGTCGAGGTCGACACGCTTTGGCGTCTCGTTGCAGATCAGCGGGTGACTGTTTTCGGCACCAGCCCCGCATACGTAAAAATGTGCGAGTCGGCGGGGCTTACTCCCGGCAAGAATTTCGATCTTGGCGCGTTACGTGCAGTGTTGTCGACAGGCTCGGTGCTGTATGAAACTCAATATCACTGGGTTAGAGATAACGTCAAGAATCTTCCTCTCTGGTCGATATCAGGAGGGACCGACATTCTGGGATGTTTCTTTCTGGGCAATCCAAATCTGCCGGTCGTAGCCGGGGAAGCTCAATGCAAGAGTCTCGCGATGGATGTCGCCGCTTGGGGTGATAACGGTGCAACCACCGGCGTCGGCGAACTGGTCTGCATAAATCCGTTCCCCTCGCGGCCGATCGGCTTTCACGCAGACCCGTCCGGCACTGGGTTTCATAACGCTTATTTTGCGGCTCATCCCGGCCTGTGGACGCACGGCGATCTGGTCGAGATCACCCCTTGCGGCGGCGCACGTCTGCGAGGGCGTACCGATGGCGTACTGAATGTGCGCGGAATAAACGTCGGCCCGGCAGAGATTTACAGCGTTCTCAACGGCATTCCCGGCATTCGGGAGGCACTGGCCGTCCAGCTTCGGGAAACGGGCGCGGAGCCGAACACCCGTGCACCGGACCTGGTCGAGCAACGGATCGTGCTGCTGGTCGTCCTATGTGACGGCGAAGAATTGACGAACGCTTTACGTGTGCGAGTTCGGATCGAGCTCGCGCGTCTCGCCTCCCCAGCGCACGTGCCCGATATCATCCTTGCGGTCGATGCGTTGCCTACTACGCATAGCGGGAAGCTTTCGGAAACGGCGGCCCGCGAAGCGGTAAACGGTCTGCCGACGAGCAACGAAGCGGCACTACGCAACCCCCAGTGTCTCGACGCCATCAGGAAACGGGTGGCGCAATATCTGGCGGATCACACGGGGCCGGATGAAGGGGATTTATATGATGACGTCGAGATCTATTTGCAAAGGCTGTGGCAGCATTTGTTCGGCTTCTCGCCGATCAGGCGCGACGACAATTTCTTTGAATTGGGCGGTAGTTCGTTGCTGGCAGTTGCCGTGTTGTCGGAAATCGAACAGTTGACCGGCCTGAACCTGCCCCTTTCAACGCTGCTGTTCAGCCCCACCATTGCGGAGCTGGCAGCAGTTCTGAACGCCAACGTCGACAGTGCCCGGTCATCGGTCCTCGTCCGTCTTCGACCGGGAGAGGGGGCGCCCATTTTTATGGTGCATGGCGCGTCCGGGACCGTGATGGGTAGTTGGTCGCTCGCGAACGCATTGCGTCACGACCGACCGATATTTGGACTTCAGGCGGTGGGGCTCGACGGCGTGCAGATACCGCAGCGACACATTGAAGATATGGCTTCGACTTATATCGAGGCGATTCGAAGTGTTCAACCCAGCGGCCCATACTCACTAGCTGGCTATTCTTTAGGCGGACTTATCGCACTTGAAATCGCGCAACAGCTTCACGCTGCCGGGGAACGCATGGAATTCCTCTGCTTGCTGGATACCTATGTGCATGAACGTTGGCTGCCCTGGCTGGCCTGGATAAAGTTTCAATTGGGATACATGCGCCGCCAATCTGACGCATTGCTCCAATTGCGGACGTCTGAGCAGATCGTGTATTTGCGGCGTAAGCTAAGCGCAGCAGCTGATCGGATCCGACTTCGGCTCGGACGCCCAGCTCGGCGCACCGACCCTGCGGTTGACGGAATAGATGTCCCACCCGTCCTGATGAAGGTTCGCGAATCGATGCGCCTCGCGATGACCTTGTATCGCCCTCGGCCATATACAGCTAGCCCGATCCTTTACGTGCGCGCTCGAAAATTCGACGACCGGGGCGACCCGTTACCGCTCTGGCGACGCGTTGCGGCAGGCGGTCTGGAAATCGTTTCTGTTCAAGGAGGCCACGCCGAGATTATGTCCGCTCCTCATGTCTATCTGGTGGCCGCGGCATTGAGCGCTCGCAGCGCATTCTGAATGCCGGATGCCACCAGGTCATCACACGCTCGGCGTGAGGTGGCTCGATGGATGAACTGTTGGCATCTGCAAGGGGTGTAGCGCACGCGCTCAGCATGGTTGCTTTCGACCGACATAACCAGGAGTACCGGTTTCGCGGATGCCGCATTCAGTGAAACTTTCTCTTGTATCGCACTCGCGGCCGTACTCATCGCGGGCCGCCGGACGGTGATTAGCTTACGGCCGGTCGCCGCCTCGAATTGCGGGCCCAGTTCGCGATAGGCAGACACAAACCCGCCCGAAATCATCACCTTGACTTCGTCGGCCCATGCGGCGCCGCTGCCTGGTAACGCGCCAGCTACGCAGAACGCGACTGCGCGAATCCTCAGCTTGCGGATGGTCACGGCGCCGCTCCAATGTCGATCGGATGACCCAGCCCGGATATGGATCGAGTCCGGATGCCAGTCATCATGTTAGCCGGCATCGAGCGCGACAGCGAGACTGCCGTAGACCGGTCAGCCTCACACTACCGCCGTCGACGGGCGCTGTTCGACCCCGAACAGCCTTTCAGACTGGCGCAACTTCAATGGCTGCTTCTGAGCATACAACCGCCCCTGTATCTCCCCAGGATTGGGGACGCATGATCAGCCTTTTCGGAAGCGCGCCACCCTACTCGACATGGCTGCCCGACCATCAGGAAGGAGTGAATTAATCGGACATTGGCGACACCTTGACGCATCCAAACAGAGGTGGCCCCGTTCGTTCAGACAGTCTTCACGTGATTTAAGGGAGACTACTGGACGTCAACCTGCCGTTTTGATCGCAGGCAGCATCGCGAAGTCATCCGGCGTGCGGTCTGCCAGACTCGAATGAGGTCGACGCTGGTTGTATCACGTCGGGTAATCAGCGATGGACCGCCGCGCCTGCCTGACCGATTCGTATGCTTTCAGGTATATCTCCTCGTATTTCACGCTGCGCCAGAGTCGTTCGACGAACCCGTTGCCGCGCCAGCTTCCCTTGCCGTGCATCGACAACAGGATGCCTTTTGCGAGCACCGTGTCGGTGAACGCCTCGCTAATGAACTGGGCTGCCCCGGTCGGTGTTGACAATTTCCGGCTGCCTAGTGATGCGCGGCAAATGCAGCCAATGCGAAGCGCCAAGAAAGCTGTAGGACCCAATCCGGAACGGACCGGTGCAGCGGGTCGCTTACCGAAGAGCTAACGTCAAGAGTGATGATGCGGCACGTGTCGCATCATCACTCTTGACGTTAGCTCTTTACCGAATGATCATAACCTCTGATGCCTGCGTCGTACTTCTGTCAGTCGCAGATTCAGGAATGTTCATACCCATGCGTAGTCATTGTTGGGAGAGGTCCAATGCCTTACCCGTCCCACTCCATTATTCAATGGACGAAAGACAGCGCGAAACAGCTTCTTCCCGATGCGGCTTTCCTCAGCTTGCTACATCGAAAGCACATTGGGCGCTTCCCCAAACTCTTTCGCCCGACAACCTACAACGAGAAAATCCTGCTACGTTGCTTACGGCCAGACCCGCGATATAGCGCTTTGACCGACAAGCTGACCGCGCGCGATTACGTCAGAGACAAAGTCGGTGAGAAATACCTTATCCCCATGATCTCAGCGCCCAGCAACTTTACGCGAACGATTTTCGACATGCTGCCGAATTCCTTTGTCATGAAGGCAAATCATGGAAGCAGTTTTGTGGAAATCGTCCGGGACAAGTCGCAGTATACTTTCGAACATCTCCAGTTTCTGGCCAGCCAATGGCTATCCACCAATTTCTACAGAAATGCGCGGGAACGGCACTACCGAGGAATTCAGCCACGCATTTTCTTCGAGAATCTGCTCCTCGACGAACACGGCACGATTCCAGCCGACTATAAGGTCCACTGCTTTGCGAACAGGCCGGGGCGGCCTGTGATGTTTATCCTCGTAATCTCTGACCGTTTCGGAAGTAACACGCGGGGCGACACATACGATGCACAATGGAACCATCTCGACCTCCAGTTTGCTCCCTACCTTCGCAGCACGAGGCCGGCACCGCCGCCGCACAATCTGGATCTGTTGCTCGATACAGCGGCGCTGCTGTCCGAGGACTTTGATTATGTCCGCGTCGACCTGTACGCGCCAACTGACGAGGTGTTCTTCGGCGAACTCACTTTTACGCCGGGGGCCGGCGTAAGTCCCATGCGCCCCGATCGTGCCGATTTTGAATGGGGACGTCTTCTAACATGAGCTATCTGGGATAGCTGGAATCGCTTTCTAATCTCCGGCCGGTGATCGAGCCACATATGAGAAAGTTTTATTGAATACGCAATCAGCGAAACCGGTACTCCGGGTTATGTCGATCGAAAACGGATTCGCTCCAATGATGGGGGGCGACGTCTTCGAAACGGATCTGTTCCAGCAAAAAACTGTGACGAGACCGGGCGCGCTCGAATGGGCCATCAATAGCTACCTTGCCTGACACGATCTGCAGTTTTCCGCCCAAATGGCCATAAATGCCATCCGGGTCAGCGGTCTCGTCGTAACGAATCTCCTGTCCCGCATAGGCGCCATCAAACAATCATTTTGCGTAGACTTTTCGCGGGGTGTCCTGATATCGGATAAGCATGTGATCGGGCCGCTCGGACCATTTGCCGGATACGCGCTCCGGCCGGAACATCCTGTATTCGCAGGCGTCGGCGGAAACCATGGCGGACCTCGCGTACTCCACGATGGCTTCCGGCTTCATCGCGTCCGTCAGGGAAAGCATCTGAGCGTCGGTGACGGACAGAAGCGAGTGGTTTTCAATCCACGTTGCCAACGAGGTCGTCTGTGCACGAGCCGTGAGACACCGGAACTGGCTGCCGTCCACGCTCACGGTATCCGACGTGGCAGGCTTGACGCATCTCGCCGATGTACCGGATAAAGCAGGCGCAATCGGAGTGGTCGATTGGGCGAACGCGCCCATTGAGACAATCAGACACGTCAACGCGAGCACACGCAGCAACGTCCACACGGTTGCCTGCCGTTCGGCAGCAGGCAGCGTGCCCCGGCTTGCTGGATGATCGGAAATGCGAATTCCGCAAAGCATTATGGGTTCAAACCGTCGCTGGGTTCCCGGCTTCTGAACGCCTGCTCAAGCATGCTGCATGCGTCAATCGCCATGGTTCGCAATTGCACCTCGGAGACCTGGCCAGTCAGCGCGCACCCTGTCCCCTGACTTCCCCAGTAGAACGTGCTGCGATTGCCGTGACGGAACAGGCGGAATGCCGTCGCGTCCTTTGGAACCGCGGCGATGTACATCGTGAGCCGGGAACCGACCGTGTTCTGATACATGAATTGCGCGGCAGGGCCGGACTCGCCGGGCAGCAAACGACCGCCAATCAGCGAATACCCATATTCCCGAAGCGAAGGCACCGACAAGCGCTGACCGAGGCGACGCGACAGCCAGTTGACCAGTTGATCGCGTGGCGGCGCCGCTACCTCCACGGGGTGGCGTTGCTCAGGCGCGTACACCGCGAAAGCGATGTCGGCGCGCTCCGCGAACACGGGTGGATCGGCCGCGAAATTCGCCGACACCCAGCCGGGCGATGAGCCGAGCGCCACGCCCATAGCTATCCACGTTGCTGCCACACCTGCCTGTTGCCACCACGGCGCGCGGCGGTGTACGACGATACAACGCGGTTCGTCTCTCGGGTCCCCGAACAACGCTCTCAGTGCGGCTTTTTGCACGCGGTAATCGGCCACGCGCCCGGCCGCCCCAAGATCGGTCGCCAGCCGAACGAGCGTGATTGCGCGCTCCGTGGCAGACAGCTCATCATCGGCAAACGCCGACAGTGGCCGCAAATCCAGGTCGCCCAAGCCTCCCCTCGTTCGGTCGTTTTCGTCGTTCATGGCTCGTTTCAGACTTCCCCCACCCTGATGCCGCGTGATGATGGAACGTCACGCACGGGCCATCAGCAGGACCCGGCGTCCCCAGACGGGCAGGCGTTGGCGTCTGCGATGCAGGACCCGCAGGCCACGTTTGTCGTCTCGCCCGGACTGGCCGTCCGACCGACTTCGAAACTCATGGGAGGTAATCCCTCCTCAGGCGATTCCAACACGTTCATCAATATCCGCCACCACCACTACTACTGCCACTACCACTGCTGGACGTCGTCTCGCTATGAGATTGCCCCGCTTCAGCGACCACCAAAACCATCAGGAATGCCGCCAATAGCCGAGTCGATTTGATCATCATCTCTGCGGCGTCAACACCGTTAATAAACGTACAGTGGGGGCGCTATATTCCAATCGGGTGAAGTGAAGGTTTGCTGCGGTGGAGCAGGAAATACTTCTCGGACAAAGCCGCCACCTCGCTCGGGTCAGTCACTTCGCAATGCCTTCGCAGCATCAAGGGCTGCGCGAAAGATGGAAGATACGCCCCGTGGAATCGTTTGGATGACATACGAACCAACGACAGACTTCAATGAGCACTCGACAACAGCACGCATCCGCTGTGTCAGCGCAGGGGTGCTAATTGCATCCGTCGCAGCATCCATGGCAGCGAGGCTCAAACGAAAATACAAACGGGCTATTAAGGCAGTACTTCCCAAAGACACCGACCTGTCAGTGTATTCGCAGGCCAAACTCAATGCCGTGGCGAGACGATTGAACGAGCGTCCGAGAAAGACCCTGAACTACGAAACGCCAGCCGAACGATTCCAGCAAACTATTGCATCCACCGGTTGAATCCGCCCTGTACAACGGCCATTCGGTTAGCCACGTCGGACGGCGCGTGATCGGTCAAAGCGCTAAAACCTGACCCAACCGACGGCAGTCGCCGTTGCGCCGATCTTGCAACGGTCCCTTCCGTCAATCGCTTTGAAGATTCGCCAGAGCGCTCAGGGGGCGTACCCTTGCGGTACCGGCGGCAAGGAGTAGGGCTTGTAGTTGGCAGGTGGAGTCGCGGGTGGCGCCGCAAGCATCTGGCCATAGACCGGGACCCGGTGTCCATGCGCGTACATGCACTGGATGTAGGCGGTGTCGTATTGGTACTGTGCGCTGTATCCTGAGTCGCTTGAATGACTGGATCCGACCGCCGACGTGCTCACCGCCGCCGTGTTGGAGGCTTGCTGCGAACTCACGCCGCCGACCTGGCCGAGCGCAAACTGGCGGCAGTCGTGGTCATCACCGAGAAACTGGTCGAACGTCTTGGTACTGCCCGGGAGCACCATCACGCTGGGGCCCGACGGTATCGCCGTACAGGCGGCCACAACGAGCGCGGCCGCCGTCAGGAGGGGAACGGAACGCGGCTTCATCAGTACCTCCGCATTACGGCGACGGCTGGGCCGGTACCGTTTGCCAGCCGCCCGGGCACTCCTTGATGTACGGGTAATAGCCGCTGGGCTGGTCGCAGCGGTACCACCACGCGTTCGCCGACGCACCGTCCGACCCATCGCCTTGCTCGATGTATCGCGCCGCGAATTGCGCCGCGGGCGCGTAGTAGCCAGGGTAGGAATCTGGGTATGGCCAGCCGTAGTACGGATATCCCCACCAGCCCGGCCAGCCGCCGCCTACCACGACCGTCACGTGCCCGTGCCCATGGTGAAAACCGTCATGGTGGAAGAAGCCATCATGACCGTGAAAGCCGCCGCCGTGCATGCCACCACCGCCGCCACGACCGCCGGCCAGCGCCGGACCGCCGGCAGCCATCGCCGCCCCTGCCACTAGTGTCAAGGCAATCTTGCAAAGCCTGCGCCCGTTCATGATGTGTCTCCCGCCTTGCTGCTTGCCGGCCGGGTCACTCGGGACCCGCGCCTGACCGTCCCCTGTATCGTTTGGTTTGGTCAGATACCGCGTGCACGTATCTCCGTTTGTACTGAAAATGAGGCGTTACCCTACTACCGGCAAGACGTCGGCGGCGCCTGCTGGTATGAGGCTCCGCAATATCATAAACGGCTGACAGGTCGGATTTATTCCGTCAACCAGCCCCGACTGGGGGGCGACAATGATTTCGTCCGGTCGTGTTCGATGGTCGTCGTTTTTTCATCTCCTCGACCCACGGACCTGGCTCCTTCGCGTGGAAGAGCACACTGCGTGCACCGTGGATCTGGATATGAGCATGGCTCAATCTGAAACGCTGCCTCGCTTCAAACCACGGCTGAAGTTTCGATGGTATCGGCATCAGTGTTCACCTCTGCGCCAGCTCGCGGCGGTCAGTCGCTCTACCGCCGCGTAGTAACGCGCCTGCGAAGTCGCAGCATCGTCGTTCTGATCCGTCTTCAGAATATCCAGCAGATGTTCCGCGACGACTGAGCCGATCGCGTGAACAGCATCGTGTCGCGTCAGCCCTTCTTTCCCGAGGCGATCCATCGCCCGGACCACGGGCTCAAGGTTCAGGGCGATCTGGTTTTCGACGATCGCGTGTAGCGCAGCGTGTGCCGTGACGTTGGGAAGCTTGATCCGGGCGACGCGGTGATACGTTTCGACGAGAGCAATGCGCTCCTGTTCGTCGAGTTCGAGCCATGATTCAGGTTCGGGCGCGCACTCGGGGTTGTACTCTTCCATGATGCAAGTCCTGTGCTGACTTCTGCCTGTCGTAAAACTGCCATTTCCAGCCGCGTTGCGCTTGAGTCCCGTCACCGGCGGCGAAACGGGCGCCGTCCCACACGACCAGGAGCGACCCGTTGATGACAACATGCCGCGAGTCGGGCCATGCAGAAACCGTCCATCCCGTCGCTGGATGCATCGCGCACGCTATGCCGCCCAATGATGCGCCAGCACCGTGGCGACGAACGAATGCCCCGGAATGGCCGCAAACTACTCCCGCAGACGCCTGTTGAGCTGGTCACGTTCCATGCCGGAAGCAAGGGCCGCATCCGCCAGCGCGCCGTAGGCATCCAGCACATCGCTCCCCGTGATGTCGCAACCGAAGCCTGCGGCCATCCAGTGCAGCGCTGCCATGCCACAGGCCACCGCGAATTCAGGCTTGCGCGGCGCGAAATCGCGTGCGGCCCGCGTCAGGGTTCGCGGGTCGTTGGGGCCGCGCATCGCAAGCGACGCCGCCAGATCGAGCAGGCCGGCGTCCTTCGCGGCGGCGAACCATTTCCCCTCGGCGCCGGGACTGCTCGCGACCAGGTCGTGGAGGATGCTGTCGGGACTCACGCGGTTCCGGCGTGGCGCCTTCGGCTGGGAATCCGCATTGCCGATCCAGCGTCTGAAAGAATGTGAGTGGTGTGAGAGGTTGTGCGTGTCATGCTCCGGGGTGCCAGCTCAACGCGTCTTCATGTAGGCGGCGTACAGCGCCGTGTTGAGCGCCTGCAGTTCACGCCGGGTTTCCAGCAGTTCGTGATGCCGGCCCTGACGCTCCAGGCTGAGTAACTCGAGCATCACCTTCGCCGCCCGCTCGGGAGCATTGCGTCGCGAAGGCTCTGCCTGTCTGAACAGGGGCGCGAGGCCGGCCTTTTCCGTGAGTACCCACGCCGGAAACCACGCGAGATCGCCAATGTCGCCCGCGCCATCGAACGACGTATCGAAGTCGCGCCGCAACGTATTGACGCACGCGTCGCCAAGCCGGATCAAAAGCTGGTCAAACCGGGATGGCGAAAGCCACGCAAGTTCCACCAGCAACGGCCAGGCCGCGTCCAGGCCATCGAGCCGGTAGCGTGCCTCCGCCATCCAGCAAAGCGGTGCTGGAATCCGTCGCCAGGACGCGATGCGCAATATTGCCTCACGCGCCTCGGCCCACCTCGCAGCAAGCAGGAAGAGCGGCGCCGCGTGCGCATCCGCGTGGTCCGAGTGGAAAGGCAGCGCAGCGGCGCGTCCGGCCAGTTCTGCCCAGAGCGGCGCGAGCCAGGTTGCCCCGGTCTGCCCCGGGAACATGCGCGCGACTGCGGGTTGGACTTCGTGAGATAGTGCCTGGCGAGCCCGCAGGGCGGCTTCGTGACGGTCAAACGGTACCGTCGATCGCCCCTCGAGGGCGTTGACGATCGACTCGAAATACAGCTGGTGGGCGACGTCGTCCGGATATTCGTTCGCAAGGGCCTGCAGCGCGCGCCGCGCGCCCGCAGCATCGTACTGCTGCAACGCTGACAGAACATCGTTGCGCAGCATTACGTCGCGGCTGTCGTTGAAAATGTCGAGCTGCATCCGTCGGATTCAGAACAGTTGGCTGGTCAGGCTGACCAGATTAATCCATTTGACCGCGCTTCTCAATTTCGTGCGGTGCTCATCGACTGACTCGACGATTGCGCGCGGACCGCTCGCGTCGGCGACCACGGCGCGTGCGGGTCATCACTGGTCGTGCTCCGTCGAGTCCGTGAAAGACGGTTCCCAGGCCTGTCCGCCATAGAACACGCCGACGAGTGACACTACTTCCACAAGGTAAGCAATCACGGCGCGCTGCCGGTAGTGGGTCACGCGCAGGCCAGGCAACAGATCATCGCGCGGCACGCCGCGCTCAGGGAATGTCTGCAGGCGCAGGCAGAAACTCACGGTGGCGTCGACGTAGTGGGCCGCCGTGACGGGCGAACCCGCTTCACTGATGAACCGTTCTATGTCCTCAAGCTGGTCCCGCGCTTCCGGGGCAAACTGCACCCGGTAGTTCATGCGGCGCCCGGGCGCTTCTTCGCCAGGTGAGCGCGCACCTGCTCGGGCGTGAGCGCGCGCGCGGGATCCGCGCGCAACGCTTTGGCCGCCGGCACCACCTCGTCACGCAGCCAGGCCTCGATGGCCCTGTCGCGGGCCGCGAGGGTGCGCAACCCGTCGCGGATCACCTCGCTTTCAGAAGCGTATTCGCCGCTGGCGACCTTGGTGCGGATGAGCTCGGCCATCTCGTTGGGCAGGGTGATGCTGAACTGCTGTGTGGTACGCATGGCGCCCTCCAGACTGACAGGATTTAATCCAACTCCGTCGACGGAATGCTGGCAAGGTGAGCCCGGGGCTTGCGCAGATGACGCGTAGCGGCTGCGCGCGACGGGTCGGCGCACAGCTTCACCGTCCTTGCGGCACCGATTCATTTCGAAGGAAAAACGGGATGCGTCTGTCAGCGGCGCGCTTAATATCCGCTCGCCGGAGCCAGCATCGACCCCGTACACCGCTTCGTCCCACAGCGACAGACATAGTCGGCGACTAACTCGGGCGTGACCGCTTCATCGATCGTGAGTCCATAGGCGATACAAAGCTCATCGCCCGGCTTTAAGTCCCTGATGGTCTCGATAAAAATCCGCCCGTCGTCCTCAATCGCCTCGCAGTTCGGCTGGCAGGAATGGTTCAGCCAGCGGGCGCTGTTGCCCCCGACACTGCCA
>NZ_JARESU010000690.1:0-317 GCF_046027075.1 Paraburkholderia sp. RL18-085-BIA-A
TAACGCCGACGATCCGTTGTGCATGAAGATGGCGGATCATACCGATGCAAGCCGGCTGTGCTATGTCACGATGAACGCTGCGCACCCGTTGGTCGGCGAGCATATTCGCGCGGGCGGCGCGGCGCTCGTGCTGGAGGAAGAAGCCGGCGGTCACCTGATCGTGCTGTGGGATAGTGGCCGGCGCGTTCCATTGTTGTGGACATATCTGATTCCCGCCACTGTGCAAGGGCTCGCGCTGCACAATGTGCAGAACGCGATGTTCGCCGCGGCGCTTGCCCGTGGCCTCGGAGTCGACGTCGAGGGCATCCAGCTCGGCA
>NZ_JARESU010000691.1:0-317 GCF_046027075.1 Paraburkholderia sp. RL18-085-BIA-A
CGCACTGATAAAGATGGTCGCCGGCGCATGTCCCTGGGCACGAAGGCGCTCATGCATCTCGATACCCGACATCCCGGGCATGCGGATGTCGGAAATCAGGCAGGAGGTATGGGCGGCCTGCCCGGATGCAAGAAATTCTTCTGCCGACTCATACATGCGCGCGTCCCAGCCAAGCGACCGGATAAGGCTGCTTAACGCAACACGGACGGCTGAATCATCGTCGACAATCGAAACGACTGGCGTAATGTGCAAAATGGGGGCCCTCAATTTTCTCTCTCGGGATGACGTGTGGTCGGTGCCGCCCGCCTCTCCTGACC
>NZ_JARESU010000692.1:0-316 GCF_046027075.1 Paraburkholderia sp. RL18-085-BIA-A
AGTCAGGAGAGGCGGGCGGCACCGACCACACGTCATCCCGAGAGAGAAAATTGAGAGCCCCATTTTGCACATTACGCCAGTCGTTTCGATTGTCGACGATGATTCAGCCGTTCGTGTTGCGTTAAGCAGCCTTATCAGGTCGCTTGGCTGGGACGCGCGCATGTATGAGTCGGCAGAAGAATTTCTTGCATCCGGGCAGGCCGCTCATACCTCCTGCCTGATTTCCGACATCCGCATGCCCGGGATGTCGGGTATTGAGATGCATGAGCGCCTTCGTGCCCAGGGACATGCGCCGGCGACCATCTTTATCAGTGCA
>NZ_JARESU010000693.1:0-305 GCF_046027075.1 Paraburkholderia sp. RL18-085-BIA-A
CCGTCGGCGTGCTGGTTGAGCGCACCAGTCGCCTGGTGCTGCTGGCGAAGATGGAAGATGCCACCGCCGCCTCGGCCCTGGCGGGCTTCACGGCCAAGCTGAATTCGATCGCTACCCCACTGCGCCAGAGCTTCACCTACGACCAGGGCAAGGAAATGACCCGCCATCAGGAGCTTAGCGCCGCCACCGGCGTGCGCGTGTACTTCTGCGATCCGCACAGCCCCTGGCAACGCGGCACCTGCGAGAACACCAACGGGCTGCTGCGTCAGTACTTGCCAAAAGGCACCGACCTTTCGATCTACAGC
>NZ_JARESU010000694.1:0-302 GCF_046027075.1 Paraburkholderia sp. RL18-085-BIA-A
AGTTCTTGAAGCTGCCACCCCACGACACGGTGTACCCAGGCGGGAACTTGACTTGCGTCTGAACCGCATGTTGTGCAGCGAGGACGAAGCCGGCGAGGTCGCGGCCGCGTACGTTGGCCTGAACGAGGGTGACGCGCCTGCCTTCCTGGCGCTCGATGGTCGACGGTCCCGGTTCCATGCGAATGTCCGCCACCTCCGACAGCGGCACGGCACGGCCATCGCCATTGCTGATGCGTAGCGCACTGATGCGTGCCACATCGTCGCGATCCTTTGGTTGCAGGCGTACCCGGATATCGAACTGG
>NZ_JARESU010000695.1:0-302 GCF_046027075.1 Paraburkholderia sp. RL18-085-BIA-A
TCAGTTCGATATCCGGGTACGCCTGCAACCAAAGGATCGCGACGATGTGGCGCGCATCAGTGCGCTACGCATCAGCAATGGCGATGGCCGTGCCGTGCCGCTGTCGGAGGTGGCGGACATTCGCATGGAGCCGGGACCGTCGACCATCGAGCGCCAGGAAGGCAGGCGCGTCACCCTCGTTCAGGCCAACGTGCGCGGCCGCGACCTCGCCGGCTTCGTCCTCGCTGCGCAACATGCGGTTCAGACGCAAGTCAAGTTCCCGCCTGGGTACACCGTGTCGTGGGGTGGCAGCTTCAAGAACC
>NZ_JARESU010000696.1:0-298 GCF_046027075.1 Paraburkholderia sp. RL18-085-BIA-A
TATCCGACGCCGGCATTGCAGGCAAAAGCGGCGAGTAACGGCGCACTGGTGTTGCTGCAGAAGCCTTACCAGGCCACTGCACTGACTCACTGGCTCTCGGTTGCTCTCGGAAATCCCTAGCGAATCATCGACACTGTGCAGAAGTGCTAACGCACGACGGCGCTCAGTGATGACCGTCGTGGGGCAGGCGGGGCTGGATACCAAGCGATTCGGCCTTGCGAACCAGGTCTGGCACGGAGCGCGCGTTCATCTTGCGCATCACCTGCCCACGGTGAACTTTGACCGTGATTTCGCTCAG
>NZ_JARESU010000697.1:0-295 GCF_046027075.1 Paraburkholderia sp. RL18-085-BIA-A
TGAAGACAGGCGGTCAAAGGTCAGCTTGCCATCCGGCTTCGGATACGTGATCGGCTTGCACTGCGACGCCGGCTTGAGCATCTCATGATCCGAATGCTGATGATGCAGCGTCCACGGCACGTTGCCGCCCAGCAGCTTCTGCTCGATGCCGACCATCAGCGTGCCGAGGTACAGGCCCTTGCTCATCCACTGCTTGAAGTTGCGTGCGCGATGCAGCTCAGTGTGCAGCCACGAGGTCTTGAACGACTCCGGGTATGCCGTGAGTTCGTCGCTGGTGCGGCCGGCCTGCACGGCT
>NZ_JARESU010000698.1:0-295 GCF_046027075.1 Paraburkholderia sp. RL18-085-BIA-A
CGCCGTGCAGGCCGGACGTACAGGCGATGAACTCATGGCATACCCGGAGTCGTTCAAGACCTCGTGGCTGCACACTGAGCTGCATCGCGCACGCAACTTCAAGCAATGGATGAGCAAGGGCCTGTACCTCGGCACGCTGATGGTCGGCATCGAGCAGAAGCTGCTGGGCGGCAACGTGCCGTGGACGCTGCATCACCAGCATTCGGATCATGAGATGCTCAAGCCGGCGTCGCAGTGCAAGCCGATCACGTATCCGAAGCCGGATGGCAAACTGACCTTTGACCGGCTCTCGTCG
>NZ_JARESU010000699.1:0-294 GCF_046027075.1 Paraburkholderia sp. RL18-085-BIA-A
GTCAATAGCGGCATGCGCATTCCCGTCATCTTCATGACCGGTCATGGAGACATCGAGATGGGGGTGAAGGCGATGAAGGCTGGCGCGCTGGACTTCCTTGCCAAGCCGTTCAAGGACCAGGACATGCTCGACGCAGTGGCTCAGGCCCTGGCGCGGGACAGCGAGCGGCTCGCGGCCGAGGCCGCATTAGCCGGCTTGCGCGCCTCGTACCAATCCCTGTCACCACGCGAGAAAGAGGTGATGGCCTTTGTGCTGTCCGGCCTGCTGAACAAGCAGATTGCCTCTGAGATGGAC